>NZ_JBQENT010000020.1:0-84491 GCF_052044855.1 Metabacillus sp. 22489 | reverse complement strand
ATGGCGGAAGTTATAGATTATCAAACGCTTTATCACGTGCAAGATAAATTAAAACGATTGGGTGGCAAAACTCTGCAAAATTTCTTGCGCAACTATGCACTTTTTTCTTGCAAAATACAGCTCAAAATGAGATTGGAAATACTACTAAAGTAAAAATGAACAAATTAAAATACAAAAATGCAGATAATGTAATAGGGGAGATTTTAATTAATAAAAATGAGTACTACCAAAGAAATTAAAAGGATAGTACTCATTTTAAAATGGACAAACATATTACTGGTATTGTTCAAGCATAGAGAAAAAGTCTTTAACGAATTGGTAAAATACTTTCTCAGAAGGGGCAAGCTCTCTTTTCTTTGATACAATAATTCCGACTGTTCTTCGTACGATTGGTAATTCTATCGGCAGTTTTACAGTAAACCGTGGGATTGCCTCTTGGAATGTGCTATCTGGCAGTAAAGTAACACCAATTCCGGCAGAAACCAAACCTTTAATTGCATCAAGGTCCTCTCCTTCAGATGAAATGGTTGGGATAAATCCTGCTTGTTTACAAGCATCAACAGCGATTTCATGTAAAATATAACCCCTTGGAAATAATACAAATTCATCGCTTCGTAATTCATTTAATAGCACACTTTTTTTCGTAGCAAGTGGATGACTAATAGGAACGAGAGCAGAAATGTTTTCTGAAAATAAAATGGTTCCTTCAATTTCAGGAACATTAAGCGGGACTGGTCCTAAAAATGCTAAATCAATTTCACGATTAATGACAGCATCAATTAAAAAACTATATGAGCCTTGTCTTAAGTGAAATGAGACATTAGGATACTTTTCTTTGAACGCAGAAATGATTGTAGGTAACAAATGACTAGCAAGACTTGTTGGAAAGCCTATTTTTATAGAACCTCTTTCAGGATCTAAATATTCATCGATTTGCTTTTTTGCATAGTCAATTGCTTTAATTGCGGTTTTTGTATGTGTTAAAAATACCTTCCCTATGGGAGTAAGTCTAACATTTCTTCCTTCTCTTTCAAATAACGTAACCCCTAACTCTGCTTCTAAATTTGCAATTTGTCTACTAATGGCAGATTGTGCTACATGTAGATATTGTGCCGCTTCCGATACGTGTTCACGCTCAGCGACTTCCATGAAATAGTATAACTGTCGTAATTCCATAAGCTTCCTCCGATCATATATCTCAATATTAGATTGATCTTATCTAAATTATATATTGTTAGTATCATTTTGTGAATATATAATATAGTTATCTTGGATATAAACGGGTGTAAGAAAATCTTACAAGGGGGAGATAATATGACTTACAATCAAATACCTAAAGCACAAGGTCTCTACCGTCCTGAATTTGAACATGACGCATGCGGTATCGGTTTATATGCTCATATAAAAGGCAACGCTACACATGATATTGTAAAAAAAGGACTAAGTATGCTTTGCAAGTTAGACCATAGGGGAGGACAAGGTAGTGATCCTCTTACTGGAGACGGCGCAGGGTTAATGGTGCAAATTCCAGATGCCTTCTTCAAAAAGACTTGCCAAGATATGAATTTACCGAAAAATGGACGTTACGGCGTAGGAATGATGTTTTTTTCAAATGATGACGTTGAGCGTGAGAAAATTGAACAACAATTGAATCATTACATTGAGGCTGAAGGCCAAACATTATTAGGCTGGAGAGATGTGCCAGTTGATGTTAATGTGATTGGTCCTGTTGCAAAAAAGAGTTGTCCAGTAGTCCGACAAGTTTTTATTGGGGCAGCTGATTCAATTGAAGATAAATTAACATTTGAACGTAAACTTTATATAATTCGTAAACAAGCTGAAAATTGGGCGAGGGAACGAGAGCATCGTTTTTACTTCACTAGCTTGTCAAGTAGTACGATCGTTTATAAAGGGCTTCTAACTCCAGACCAAGTTGATGCTTTTTATTTAGACTTACAAGATGAAGATTTCGTTTCCGCTTTTTCTTTAGTGCATTCCCGCTTTAGTACAAATACATTTCCTTCATGGGAAAGAGCTCATCCAAATCGTTATTTAATTCATAATGGAGAGATAAATACGCTTCGTGGAAATATGAACTGGATGAAAGCAAGAGAAAAGCAATTCATTTCAGAAGCATTTGGTGAGGATCTTGAAAAGGTATTACCAATTTTAGATTCAGATGGAAGTGATTCATCGATTTTAGATAATGCATTTGAATTCTTTGTATTAGCTGGCCGAAAGCCTGCACATGCCGCGATGATGATGATTCCTGAACCTTGGACTGAAAATCCTCATATGAGTCCTGAGAAGAGAGCTTTTTACGAGTATCATAGCTGCTTAATGGAGCCATGGGATGGTCCGACTGCAATCTCTTTTACAAACGGAAAACAAATCGGTGCGATTCTTGATCGAAATGGATTACGTCCTGCACGTTACTATGTAACGAAAGATGATTATATTATTTTCTCATCTGAAGTTGGGGTTGTTGACGTTGAAGAGTCAAATGTTCTATACAAAGATCGATTAAGTCCAGGTAAAATGTTGTTAATTGATTTGGAAGAAGGTCGAATTATTTCTGATGAGGAAATAAAAGAAGAAATGGCAAATGAAAAGCCATATCAGGATTGGTTAGAAGAACAACTAGTAAAATTAAATTCTACTGAAGAGTTTGTTGAGGAAGTTGTAACAGATATTATAGATAAGCAACGAGCATTCGGTTATACGTATGAGGATATTCAAAAGTATTTATTACCGATGGTTACTGAAGGAAAAGATCCGCTAGGCTCTATGGGGAATGATACACCACTTGCAGTTTTATCAGATCGACCACAATCATTATTTAATTACTTTAAACAATTGTTTGCACAAGTAACAAATCCTCCAATTGATGCGATAAGGGAACAAATTGTTACTTCGACAATGACCTTGCTTGGCAACGAGGGGAATATCCTTCATCCAACAAAGGAAAATGCAAGAAGAATTCAATTAGATTCTCCAGTGCTTTCAAATAATCAATTAGCACAAATTAGATTAAATCTATTTTCAGGATTTACAAGTAGAACGATCAAATCTCTATTTACTGAAAATTTAGAAAATTCCTTAAATGAACTTTGTCAGGAAGCTGATAAAGCAATTGCTGAAGGTGTAAACATCATCATCATTTCTGACCGTGAAATGGATGCTAGCCATATAGCAATCCCTTCATTATTAGCAGTAAGTGCTTTACATCAACATTTACTTCGTCAAGGTACTCGTACAAAAGTGAGCTTAATTATAGAATCTGGTGAAGTAAGAGAGGTTCATCATTTTGCAGCACTTATTGGGTATGGTGTTGATGCAATTAATCCTTATTTAACTTTTGCTTCATATAAAGAAGCTATAAATGACGGAAGCTTATCATTAAGTTATGAGGAGACAGTTGAGCGTTATATTAAAGCTGTTACTGAAGGTGTCGTAAAAGTAATGTCAAAAATGGGAATTTCCACAGTTCAAAGCTACCGTGGTGCACAAATTTTTGAAGTTGTTGGTATAAGCTCAGAAGTAATTGATCGTTACTTTACGGGAACAGCATCACAGATTGGTGGAATTGGCTTAGAGACAATCGCATTAGAAGCAAAATTACGTCATCAAGAAGCGTATTCGGAAAAAGTTGATAAAACATTAGATTCCGGTAGTGATTTCCAATGGAGAAAAACGGGTGAACATCATGCGTTTAATCCAACAACAATTCATACATTGCAATGGGCATGTCGTAAAAATGATTACAGCTTATTTAAAAAGTACTCTCAAGCAGCAAATGAAGAACGAATCGGCTTTTTGCGTAATCTATTTTCATTCACTAACAAAAGACCTTCAATTCCAATTGATGAAGTTGAATCAGTGGATTCAATTGTTAAACGTTTCAAAACAGGTGCAATGTCATTTGGTTCATTAAGTAAAGAAGCACATGAAACTTTAGCGATTGCGATGAACCGATTAGGTGGAAGAAGTAACAGTGGTGAAGGTGGAGAGGATTCAAAACGGTATATTGTTGATGAAAATGGAGACTCACGGAGAAGTGCAATTAAGCAAATTGCTTCAGGACGTTTTGGTGTAAAGAGCCATTATTTAGTTAATGCTGAGGAATTGCAAATTAAAATGGCACAGGGTGCAAAACCTGGTGAAGGCGGACAATTACCGGGAAACAAAGTCTATCCTTGGGTTGCTGAGGTTCGTGGTTCAACTCCTGGAGTTGGATTAATCTCACCTCCTCCTCACCATGATATTTACTCTATCGAGGATTTAGCACAACTAATTCATGATTTGAAAAACTCAAATCGAGATGCACGGATTAGTGTTAAGTTAGTTTCAAAGGCAGGAGTCGGCACAATAGCGGCAGGAGTCGCAAAGGGTGCTGCAGATGTTATTGTCATTAGTGGATATGATGGTGGTACTGGTGCTTCTCCAAAAACAAGTATTAAGCACACAGGATTACCATGGGAGCTTGGCCTAGCAGAAGCTCACCAAACATTAATGTTAAATGGATTACGCGATAGAGTAATTCTTGAAACAGATGGTAAATTAATGACAGGTCGTGATGTTGTCATGGCTGCGCTTTTAGGCGCAGAGGAATATGGCTTTGCAACAGCACCGCTTGTTGTAATGGGTTGTATTATGATGCGTGTATGCCATATGGATACTTGTCCTGTTGGGGTTGCAACGCAAAATCCTGAATTAAGAGATAAATTTACAGGTGATCCTGACCATGTCGTGAACTTTATGCGTTTTATTGCGCAAGAGGTTAGAGAAATCATGGCTGAGCTTGGATTTAGAAATATGGATGAAATGATTGGAAGTACAGACATCTTACAGGTAAGCGACCGTGCTAAAGCACATTGGAAGGCGAAAGATCTTGATTTATCAACTCTTCTTTACCAGCCTGAAGGACCACGTACTGCGAAGATTCAACAAAACCATAAAATTGCTGAGTCATTGGATATGGTCGAAATTTTACCTGCTGTTGAAAAAGCAATTATCTCAGGAACGCCTGTTGAAGCGTCCTTTAAGATTAAAAATACGAACCGTGTTGCAGGTACAATCATTGGCAGTGAGATTTCAAAACGATATGGGGAAGAAGGATTACCAGAAGATACAATTGTTCTTCGCTTTACAGGCTCTGCCGGACAAAGCTTTGGAGCGTTTATCCCTCGTGGTGTGACAATGTTGTTATCAGGGGATTCTAATGACTACTTAGGTAAGGGGCTTTCCGGAGGTAAAATAATCGTCGCACCTCAAAAGGAATCAACGATTGAACCATCTGACAATGTAATTATTGGAAATGTATCGTTCTATGGAGCAACAAGCGGTGAGGCTTATATTAATGGTGGTGCTGGAGAGCGTTTTGCGGTACGTAATAGTGGTGCAAATGTTGTCGTTGAAGGTGTAGGTGACCATGGCTGTGAATATATGACTGGAGGTCGTGTTGTTATTCTCGGTGATGTTGGTAAAAACTTTGGAGCAGGGATGTCTGGTGGTATTGCATATGTTCTAGCTGATAATAGTGATGAATTTAAAAAGCTATGCAATCTTGAAATGATAGAGCTAGAGTCTATCGTTGAAGAGAAAGAAATTCAATCATTAGAAGATATGATTCAAAATCATTTCGATTATACAGGTAGTAAAAAAGCAGAGTATATCCTAGATAATTGGAATGAAGTTTTACCGAAGTTTGTTAAAGTTATCCCTAAAGATTACAAACGAATGATGGAACGAATCGAAGAGCAACTACAAGCAGGTTTATCAGATGAAGATGCAATTATGAGTGCCTTTGAAGAAAATGCTAAAAGTGAAAAAAAAGGAACGTCATCAAATAATGTACGTTCAAAAGCAGTTGTACAGTAGAAAGGGGAGAGGAAGATGGGGAAAGCAACAGGATTTTTAGAGTTTAAACGTGAAAAAGCGGCTGAACGAGAGCCGCTCTCACGTCTAAATGACTGGAAAGAATATTCAGCTCCTTTCTCTGAGGAAAAGTTAAGTAGACAAGGAGCACGTTGTATGGATTGTGCAACACCTTTCTGCCATATTGGAACAGAAATTAATGGGTATACTTCTGGGTGTCCAATCCATAACTTAATTCCTGAGTGGAATGACCTAGTCTATAAGGGGAGATGGAAAGAAGCGCTAGAACGATTAATGAAAACGAATAATTTTCCGGAATTTACTGGGAGAGTGTGCCCAGCTCCCTGTGAAGGTTCTTGTAACGTAGCGATCTCTGACCCGGCCGTAGCGATTAAGAACATTGAAAAAGCCATTATTGATAAGGGATTTGAAAATGGTTGGATAAAGCCTCGTATTCCAACTAAACGAACAGGCAAGAAAATTGCAATCGTTGGATCAGGTCCAGCTGGTTTAGCAAGTGCTGACCAATTAAACCAAGCAGGACATAATGTAACTGTATATGAACGTGCAGATCGACCAGGCGGGTTGTTAACTTATGGAATACCAAATATGAAGTTAGACAAAGATGTTGTTGAACGACGTATTTCTCTTCTGTCACAAGAAGGAATTACCTTCATTACTAATACTGAGGTTGGGAAGGATATTACCGCTGAAGAGCTCCGTGAGCAATATGATGCTGTTATCCTTTGTGTTGGTGCTCAAAAGCAGCGTGATTTAGTAATAGAAGGTCGTGAAGCAAATGGAGTTCACTTTGCAATGGATTATTTAACAACTGCTACAAAGAGCTATCTTGATTCAAACTTTGGAGACGGAAAGTTCATTAATGCTGAAGGTAAAGATGTCATTGTCATCGGTGGAGGTGACACAGGTGCTGACTGTGTTGCAACTGCACTTCGTCAAAATTGTAAAAGTGTTGTTCAATTTGGTAAGCATCCTAAGTTACCAATGTCACGTACAAAAGAAAATATGTGGCCAGAAGCACCACATGTATTTACTATGGAGTATGCATATGAGGAAGCAGAAGCTAAATTCGGCAACGACCCTCGTGAATATTCCATTCAAACAAAGAAGCTTGTAGCTGATGAAAATGGTAATTTAAAAGAGCTTCATACAGTGCAAATGGAAAAACTAAAAGATGAAAATGGTTTATACTATTTTAAAGAAATTCCTGGAACTGAAAAAGTATGGCCTGCTCAGCTTGTCTTTATTGCTATTGGCTTTGAAGGAGCGGAACAGCCTGTATTAAAGCAGTTTAATGTTGAAACAACAGCAAGAAATGTTGTTGCTGCTAAATATGGAGATTTTAGAACAAATGTTGAAGGTGTTTTTGCTGCTGGTGACGCTAGACGTGGTCAAAGTTTAATTGTATGGGCTATTAATGAAGGTAGAGAAGTTGCTAAAGAAGTTGACAAATATTTAATGGGTAGTACAGTTTTAGCTTAATATTAGAAAGAGAATGGCATGATGAATCATAACTCATCTATGCCATTCTTTTTTGTATGTTTAAGATTCAGGAAGGTCCATAGCAGTTTTAGCGGCATTTAAATCAACAGTTAATTGTTCAGACATATTATTAGGATGATAATAGCCCTTTTTCACCATATAATGAAATATTTGTTCGTGGGTATCTACAGCATCGTTTAAATATTGCTTTAATGTATCTCTAACTTCTGGAGTAGAGGATTCGGTTATAGCTAATGCGAGATTTTTAACGCCTGTTTTAGCAGCGATTAAAAAGTCTGTTGCAACTACTTGGTCTGTCATAGCACCCATACCTGCCATATTTTGCATCATGTCATTCACGAATTGTCACCTCGATTTGTTATGAATTCTTGAATTCTTTGAATTTGTTGTTTTGATTTAGTCACATCTTGTTCAAGTATTGCTTTTAGCTCAGGGTCTTGTATTAGTTTGCTCATTGTAGCTGATTTCGTTAAGCATGTATTTTTGAAAGTTAACAATTCATGAAGCTCATAAGTTTCGTGTGGTGCTAAATATTGTGTGTCCATTATTTACATTCCTCCTTTTGATTTAAATTCACACAAGAAGTAGTTTGGCCATTTTTCATAAAGCTATCGCATGAAGATTTTGGGCAATATGTAGGTTAGTTGATCTACTCCAAAATTACACCAGTCTGATAATTCTCCATAAAGCTCTCTACGGCAGTTTCTAAATGATCACTGGAATCAGGTACTTGAACAATGACTTCATTCCGTTGATTGACGGCTTTTATTGTGACATTATCAAATCGATTGACATTAAGTTGGACACGCAGGTCATTTGCTATGGAATTTGCATCAAACTTATCTTGAATAAGATATCGATAATTTTTCATTATGAACAACCTCTCGTTAAATGGTAATTTAAACATCAATAATATTCTCCATACAACAAAATCTAATTCATTTATGTAAACTTACACGATGTTTGAGTATAAAAATAATCACGATTTTAAAGGCTTTCCGTATATTGTATAGTGCTATGAATGAGAGGAGAAGATCGATAAACATGCAATTATTTTATTGTTACCGTGATGCTTACCCTTCCTATATGCGGGAAAATTATCAACAAGTAGTATTAAAGCCACAGTGCCAAATTCCATATCAACTGTTTTATCGACAGCTACCACAGGTTGACCCTTCCTTTTTTGAAGAGTCTGTGAAATCGATGCAGAAATTATTGAGTGAAGCAAGTTTGGTCTTGACAAAATTAGCTAGTTCGAAGTCATTTGCTCAAAAAGTCATGACCGCCGCCCAAGCCTCTAATATGGTAGAGGTAGAACGATTAATAAAATCTACTGGAATACATTCAACTGTTGAGACAGCATTTAATCCAGATGGGATTATTTTAAAATTATCTTCAAAAATAGGAAATTTAGAATGCTGTCATTTATCACTAGGGTTAAGGTGGCAATAAATTTGAAGGAAAAATTGAGAAGGAGCAAACATTATCGAAAGAATATAAATGTATTGTTTGGATAATGTTTGCTCCTTTTTTTGTGGATGATTACATTAATCGAAAAGAAGCTTTCCAGATTAACTTTTTTTAAGGTGGAACAAATGTAGGAGCAAGAAAAATCCGATGTAAAATGGGTGAATGACCTAAGGAATATGATGGGTACATAACATATTTTGTTAACGAGTAGTGAAATACCTAATTTTGGAGGGGAAACTTGTGCAAAATCAATACTATCAAATTGACAATGATGAAAGAATATTCGGAAGACCGTTCGGAAGACCATTCTTTTATGGAAGACCTTTTTTTGGAAGACCAAGACCATTTTTTCCAGGACCTTTTTTTGGTGGGGTTTTAGGTGGGGTACTTGGCAGTGCCATATTTAATCCGTATTTATATGGGTATTATCCGTATCCTTATCCATATCCTCCATATGGTTATTGGTATTAATTTTTGCATGTCCTTATCTTTTTTCTGGAATAACTTTATCGATCGTGGAATAAGGTTAGATTGGTTCCATCATATTGATTGACAGAAGAAAGTAGGGGGATTTATTGGCAAATAATTTGTATAAAGTAAAAGCTGAATTACCGATCAAGGCAATTTGGAATTTTGTTAGCATTATGGATAATTGGGCACCTCTTGTTCCAGGCTATATCGAACATACTATAATAAATGAAAGTGAATCGACATGGACATTTAAAACTGATTTAGGCTTAATAAAAAAGAAAATTCAATTAAAAGTAGATATTACAGAATGGATTGAGCCAGAGAAGGTGACATTTAAGCTAACAGGAATCAATGAAAAGATTTCTGGTAACGGATATTTTGAAGCGAAAGCATCTGATCAAGAAAGCACATTCATAACTGGATATCTTGAGATTATTCCAGAAGGAGCTATGGCAAAAATGATTCAATCAAAGTTGAAGAAAAATCTTTCTGAGATGACGAAAGAAATGACAGATGCGATCATAGAAAAAATTAAGGAACAAGAAAAAGTTATTAAGTAGAAACTATTGTTAAGGTGAAATGAAGTAAATCCACCCGATAGTAAATAAATTGACAATGATAATTATTTTCAATTAAAATAATACGTATATATATATGAAATGGAGCTGGGTGGATGTTTGTTCAGATGAAAACTATTACTGTAACAGAAGGAAACGCTGATCAAGTTGTCAATCGTTTCTCAAAGGAAGGTATTATCGAAAAGCAAGAAGGATTTATTGATTTATCGGTATTGGTGAAAAAGGTAAGACGTGGAGATGAAGAAGTTATTGTCATGATTCGCTGGGAATCGGAAGAGCATTGGAAAAAGTGGGAAAAAAGTGAAGCTCATATCGCTGGTCATAAAGCAAAACGCGGTAAGCCGAAACCTGAATACATTGTTCATTCAGAAGGTGGGCTATATGAAATTAAAAAAATGAAAAAGCCCGAAATTCAAGAAATTTAAAATAAAAGCTGCCCTATTTATGTAGGAGCAGTTTTTTTATGTTTACATATGTAATAGCTTTAGTTGATGTAAGAAGTAATTCATGGGAATTTTATAAGTAGGAGTCAATTAATGCAAGCGATACGTTAACAGCTTTTGTGAGCTCCTATAACGCTTATAAAAACTAGATTGTTAGGAATGAAATAACTAACTTAATTTGTAAAAGAAAATTTAATACAGTAAATTAACATAATTATCATTGGTGTTATCCTTTTACCTCTTCAATTATAAATATCAATGTTTTACTTAGTAACGCTAGCACATGCCATTTCTTTTATCTTGAATATAGTAATCATATAACAAAGGAAGGAGGGGATTACATGAGTAAATGGAAGAAAAAAAGAAATCACTCTGAAGAAAATGCAGATCAAGTAGAAAGTCTAGCAAAAGCTAATGCAGATGTTGATAATGAAAATGACTTATTTGCTGAAAATGAGCTAGATAACGAGAATGATTTAAAGAATAAAAATCGAAATGTGAATGTTGCTAAAGTTGTAAATAGCGGTAATTCACATGTCAAAATTGATATTGAATCAGAATCTGAATCAGACTCTGACTCTGACTCTGATTCTAACGCAAAATCACACTCAAAGGCTCATAATGAGTCTAATGAGAAAAAAGGTCACTAATTTAAAATGGAGTAAAATAGCTATTTTTGGCTATTTTACTCTCCTTTCAAGCCTAAAGAAACAAACTATTGGTAAGAGGGAAGGGTGTAACATTTGAAAAATAATGTTGTTCCAATTGATGAGCAAGTTTCAAAGTTACTCGAGAAAAGTTTGCAAGCAAATGCTGCGACCTTAAGTCATAGTGGTAATTCCGATGTAGATATTACAATTCATGTAGATACAAAGCCGATTGCCTTTGCGATGTTATACTCATTATTAGCAACGAAGCAGCTTTCCAATGAAGAATTTGAAAAAGCTGTTAGAAGATTAGATTCATTGAAAGGTAATTACGAGAAACCTAGAAGTAAGAGGAATTATAGTACTCCTAAATTATATGAAGGAAGAAATGGAAGATAATCTAGTTATCTTCCTTTACTTTATTTATTTCTAAAGTAAGTTTCATAGGTTTATTAATAAAATTGCCAATATACTAATCTCATATTGATGTAGAAGGATATAAATGGTAATTTAATGATAATAGTATAATATTTTTTGATTTAAAGGATGGTTGAAATGGATTCAGAAATTAGTGCACCGCAGAAAAAATTATCTAAAAATGCAATTAAAGTATGGATGATAAGTGATTTAATTTCAGATTTAATTGGCTTTATTGTACTAGCAGTTTTATTTTACCTCGATTATCATTTTTCTTGGCTAGAGTGGATTGGTTGGATATTAATCGGACTTGCCGTACTTGCAGTGTTATCACCGATTTGGTCGATAATGAGGCCATTTCTTCTTTATAAAAATTGGCGTTATGATGTAGACGAAGAGTTTTTAAAGTTAAAATTTGGGGCAATATTTGAGGAGCATCATCTCGTTCCAATGACAAAGATACAAGCTGTTTCAACAAGCCAAGGTCCGATTTATCGAAAATATCGGTTGTTTTCCGTTAAAATAGAAACGATGGGGTCCACCCATACTATTCCTGCGCTTTCAGAAGAAATAGCAACAGAATTACGCAATAAAATTGCTTATTATGCAAAAATAAAGGAAGTAGAATAGTATGAAAGCAAAGCGATATCATTTTTGTTTAGTCATTTTCGAATTATGGAAATTGTTCCGAAATACTTTTTTTATTGGATTTTACCTTTATGTTATTAAATATGGTGAGGAATCCGCTTTATTTAAATATGGTAGAATGGCCTTTGTTGCTTTGATGTTTTTTGCTGTCATCTATATTTTATTAAAGTGGATGACACATAAATATGAGCTTGACGATCACTCATTTCATATACATAAAGGAGTTTTTGTTAAATCAAAACAAACAGTACCTTTTAGTAAAATACATAATATTACAAAGCATACATCGCTTTTTCATAAAATATTTAATATGACTTCTATTCGATTTGAAACAAGCTCGACAGATGAGGACACAGATATAGTGTTTAAAGTGATTACGAAAGATGAGGCAAATCGCATAGAAGAACATGTTGCAAATCAATCTAGTGAAGAGGCTATACATGATGAAATAGAACACGGGGAGCAAGGGCAATTCGTAAGTGAAAGGAAAATTCATTTTAGCCCATCGAGGAACGAACTTATAAGAGCATCCTTTACATCTCTCAGTTTTTTACTTTTTATACCGATAGTAGCCTCGTTTTATTCTAAACTTGATGACATATTTCATATTGAGAAGGAAGCAGAAGGAATAGTTTCCAATATCATCAATTCATGGTGGATAGTTACAATCCTATCGGTCCTATTCATTCTCTGTTCAGTTATTTTTGGTATGATTAGAACGTTCCTTAAATATGGAAAATATGAAATATCATCTGATGATAATCGAATTTATATACATAAAGGAGTGCTTGAGGAAACAGCTTTTTCTATTGCAAAAGATAAAGTGCAGGCTATCGAGATTGAGCAATCATTAATGAAAAAAATTCTTGGACTTGCTGAGGTCAAGTTAACAAGTGTCGGAAGCATGAAGATTGGCGATGAAAGTTTAGATGTAAATACTTTATATCCATTTTTGCCTGTAAAACAAGCGTATAAAATAGTATCGGATCTGCTACCATCGTATAAGGTGGAAGAAGCAATGGTGCGTTTACCAAAGAAATCATTTTGGGTCCGATTATTAAAGCCGAGCTGGATTTGGATAATTGCGACAGCAGTTCTCTTTTTTGTTAAACCAAAGTTTTTTCAATTAGAGGAATCTTGGTGGTTATGTTCCATTTTATTGTTAGTTATCATAATGATAGTAAGAGTTCTTAATTATATAAATTCTGGCTATCTTTTAAACGAACAATTTATTCAAATAAAACACGGTGGATTAACGACAACACTATTTATTTCAAAACGTGACAAAATTATTGAGGTTGTTGTAACAAGAACATTGCTTCAAAAGCTCTTTGGTCTATCCTCAATAGCTACGACGAATCGTGCGAATCCTGTTGAGCAAAATAAGCTAGATGATGTTCCAATTGAAATAGGCAGGGATTTTTATTTATGGTATATGGCAAGAAGAGCTGAGATTCATATTGAATAATGTTTAGGCAAACCTTTTTAGTAAAAGTTCTTACTTAAAATATGGAGACTCACGACTATCTTTCACTTCAAGTGGAAATCAAATGAAATGCTATTAATAAAGAGTAACAGAGTTTCGAAAACAGGCCCTTAGAAAGCATAAAAGATAATCTAAATTTATTTAGGTTTTTATAAATACAAGTTGACAGGTAGGAATAATGTGGATTATAATTTGTAACAAATATAAAATGAAATAAAGAGCCGATCGGAAAACCGAAGGCATAACCTACTCCAAATAGGGAGGGTTATGCCTTTTTTTATTTCGTTTTTATCAAAAAAAGAGGTGTAAAAATGAAAAAATTAATTATTTTTGCTTTTATCGGATTGTTAGCTCAATTAATCGACGGTGCCCTTGGAATGGCATATGGAGTAACTTCTACATCACTATTATTAGCTTTTGGCATTGCACCTGCAGTTGCTTCGGCTTCTGTTCATTTAGCAGAAGTAGTAACAACAGCTGCATCAGGGGCATCTCATATCAAATTCGGAAATGTTGACAAACAAACCGTGTTTCGCTTAATTATTCCAGGTTCAATTGGGGCTTTTCTAGGTGCAACATTTTTAAGTAATTTACCAGGAGATAGTGCGAAACCATTTATTTCATTATTCCTTCTTCTTTTAGGAGTATATGTTCTCATCCGTTTTTTATTTAAATTTCAGCTTAATGAGGTGAATCGAGAAAGGTCTTTAAGTTTAAAGCAGTCAATACCGTTAGGATTTATTGCAGGATTCGCTGATTCAACTGGCGGTGGAGGCTGGGGGCCTATCGCTACACCGGTATTATTATCGCAGAAAGGATTGAGCCCTAGAAAAGTTGTCGGAACAGTTGATACGAGTGAATTTGCAATTGCCATCTCTGCAACTATTGGATTTCTCATTTCTCTTGGTTGGGAGCAAGTGAATTGGCTTTGGGTTGGAGCATTAATGGTTGGTGGACTAATTGCTGCTCCAATTGCCGCATGGTTAGTTCAGAAGATACATGCACAGCTAATGGGGGTATTAGTAGGTGGTTTTATTATATTAGTTAATGCGAGAACGTTAGTAAATACGTGGGTTTCTGATACAAATGTATATCCTTACATTTATGCCCTTATTATTGTGATTTGGCTCACCGCGATATTTGTTACAATCACAAAAATTCGTTCAAGTCGACATGTACATCGGGACGAAAAGTCAATTGCTGAATAGAATAAACATTATTAGTGATATATAGGGTACTGTCAACTAAATTCAGTTCCCTTCCTCTTTCGTTTATTTGTAGATAAAGGCTGTAATTTATAAATATTTAGGAGGTAAAGGAATGTCACAATTACGTGAGGCGGTATTGCGGAAAAAAGAAAGATTAATAAAAAAATTACTTGCATTAGGTGTATACAAAAAGGATGACCTTCACCTATATGAATTAACATTATCGGACATAGAGAAAGAATATAATAAAGAAATCGAACGAAAAAAATGAAGAAGTACTTTTGAAAGAAGAGTAAGTAAGGAAAATGTGGACGAAGATGATCTTTTTATAAAAAATACTGGAAAAAGTGGTTGATTTTACTCTGTCTACATAATATTATATAGAAAAATAAATAAAACCAATAAAAATACTTGGTATTATGGCGATTAAAATCATAACATTTTTCAGTAGTAAAGTTGACCAGTTTACTCGACATTTTGATCGATTAAAGTCGACTAGATAACTCAACTTTATGGGGAGGTATAAAATGAAGGTTTCGAGTAAAGGGGAATATGCTTTACGGGCATTATTAATACTTGGTCAACATCAAGGAAAGGTGATGACGATTCAAGAAATTTCAGAAAAGACACTTGTTACGATAAATTATCTTGAACAAATTCTCCTTCAATTAAAAAAGTTAGATTACGTTAAAAGTAAAAGAGGGGCAAGTGGTGGCTATTTTCTTCATAAAAACACTAATGAAGTCAATATAGGTGAGGTCATCCGAAACCTTGAAGGGCCCCTTTCTCCGATGGGCTGTGCATCCATTACAAAGTATGAGCCTTGTCCATTAGAGGCTGGTTGTCAATTAAAACCACTTTGGTCTTTAGTCAGAGATACGATTGCATTTGTATTAGAGAGAACTACTCTTGAAGACTTGTTGTTAAATAGGATCGCTTTATTAAAGGGAGAGGATTTATTTGTTAAAGAAAAATAAAATCGATCAAGAAGTAATAGATAAAATCATTAATATATTAGAAAATATTGAATTTGGTACAGTCCAAATAACTGTACATGATTCTCAAATAACACAAATAGAAAAAGGTGAGAAATTTAGATTTGCCTTAAAAAAGTCAAATGAAAAATTTAATAGAAGCAAAGAGCGCTAATTTTATTATTATGAATTCATAAACACAAACTTTGAATAAAAGGATGTGTTTTATTTTTTTGCGCTGTTATTCTTAGTTGTTTATTTTCTCTTGGCAGCCTTCAGGAGGGGCGAGCGTCTCTTCGGTGTTAGCGTCTGTAGGGTTTCCTTTAACACGCCTCTTCAGCAGGTGTTTTACATAATCTATCCATTTACTAATTGTAAGAAATGATAACATGCTTTAGTATAGTCTTTTTAAAAGGGTTTTACGTTTAATTGCAATAAAGGTATGTTCATAACTGCGACAATTTGTTATATTGTAGAAATAAATCTCTTGGTAATAAAAGCCACTTGTGTTACTTAGTAAAGGAAGTGTACATCTTGTCTAATCAATTATCTACTACTGAAAGCAAGCATTTACGGGCGGATTGTGCCAGTTGTTTTGGTTTATGCTGTGTCGCATTGCCGTACGCAAAATCAGCTGACTTTGCAGAAGATAAAGACGGGGGAATCCCTTGTCATAATCTACAGTCAGATTTTCGCTGTCGGATTCATAATAGTTTGAGAGAAAAAGGGTATAAGGGCTGTTCCGTGTATGAATGCTTTGGAGCTGGACAAAAGGTTTCTCAAATAACCTTTAAAGGGGACGATTGGAATAATCAATCAATTGCAAAACAAATGTTTGAGGTTTTTCCAATGATGCAACAGCTTCATGAAATGCTTTATTACTTAAAGGAAGCACTTCATAGACAAGAGACATCTAAAATACATAAAGATCTACAGGTGTTGTATGAAAATACATTATTGTTAACGAATCAGGCACCAGAACATATTTTGAATTTGAGTATTTCCGCACATAGAGCACTTGTAAATGAACTTCTTATCCAAGCAAGTGAATTAGTAAGAGGAAGCGTTAAGCAAACCCGGAAGTTTCGTAGAAAAGGGATCGATTATATTGGAGCAAAGTTAAGAGGAACAGATTTACGTGGTGCTAACCTAAGAGGAGCGTTGTTAATCGCAAGTGACTTGAAGGATGCGGACATGAGCTTTGCTGATTTTATTGGTGCAGATTTGCGAGATGCTGATATCAGGGGAGCAAATCTAACTGGCTCAATTTTTCTTACTCAAGCTCAAGTAAATGCAGCAATCGGTGATAAGAATACGAAAATTCCTCCAAATCTATCAATACCAAAACATTGGCAATAGTGTTTGAAAAATGACAAGGTTTCATAACAATCTTTTCGCTTTACTATATTAAATGTATGTAACATTCTAAAAAAATAATGAAACTGCTGCTGGAACCTATATTAAATGGAAAACATAAAGTTATTCATGAGGGGGGTAAAACTCTCGAATAGTAAACTATTTATTTTTTTCATCTATTGCGATAAAATATAACATGTAAATGAAATTTTATAATAAATGAACTGGAAATTTGTAGCTAGGGTTCCGCTTTTTAAGGTCTGTGACCGAGGGCTACATCTTTTACATTTGTAAAAGGCACCTATTGACATAAAAGGTCCGAGGGGAAAGGTTCAGTGTATTTCTGATGCGCTGAAAACCTTTCTTCTCGGACCTTTTTATATTATTGATTGGAGGAATTTGCTATGAGAATTGATGAATTAAAACCGGGAGTTGCCATTGTCATAATAAATGAAGACAACGAAGTATTATTACAAAAAAGAACAGACGTAGGAAAATGGGCGCTTCCATCAGGTCATATCGAAATTGGTGAAACTGTTGAAGAAGCTGCGATAAGGGAAATTAAAGAAGAAACGAATTTAACGACAAAAATAATAAAGCTAATTGGAGTATACTCTGATCCAGATTCACAAGTTTTTTCCTATCCAAACGGAAAAAATGTTCAGTTTATTACAACCTGCCTACTAGCTAAGATTATAAGTGGTGAACTTAGATGTAATTCTTCAGAATCGTTAGACTTACAGTTTTTTAGTCCAGGGAACCTTCCGAAAAACCTCTTAAAGATGCATCCAAACTGGCTAAGCGATGCACTTTCCGATGAAGAAAAGGCATATATTAGGTAGTATAAAAATAATACACATTATTATGTAAAACATCTTAAAGGTTTGAAAAAGTTTATGCATAATTTATGCTATTTAATGGTCGTATTTGGAAAGTAGAGTAAAAAAATAGAATAAAATATCTGTTTCTACTATTTTAATATTATTTGAATGGTATAATATGGTTGAGAAACCTATTAACGAAATGGATTATTACTTAATAGCTATTGAAAGGAAATATAAAAACAGCAAGCTATATTTGTAATCATTTATATGCTTGGACATAAATTTATTACAATTTTTTGAGGAATTTCCCATTGGTTTTATTTCAAGGATTTTTTATTTCACCTTATTGGTTTATTTAGTTTTGAGATTAAATTAGACTTTAAGATAATAATTAATAAGATAAAAGGGAGGGAATGGCGAATGAGTAAATATGGTCTTTTTGGAAAGTTTATTGCAAAAGATGGTGAATGTGATACATTAATATCGATATTATTAGAAGCAGCCCGCTCAATGGAGAAACTAGAAAATTGTGAAGTCTATCATGTTAGTGTTTCGACTACTGAGCCTAATACAGTGTTTGTTTATGAGATTTGGAAGGATGAAAATGCTCATAAAGCCTCATTGTTATTTGAGGAAACAAAGATGTTAATCCAACGAGCAAAGCCTATTATACAAGGAGCTGAGAGAATCTCAACTTTTATACCAAAAGGAGGAAAACTGTAAATCTCCTTTTATATAAAGCTACATATCAAAGCTTTAATATTATTTATTTGAAACAAGTCTTCATTAAGTATAAGATGAAGACTGTTTTTAAATGAGCTGTGATCAATAGATTGCAGCTCATTTTCTGTAAATTTTCTTCTATAAAAAGATCGTTGTATTTAAACATATTAGGGGGAGAAGAAGATGGCGTATTTATTTTTGGCATTTGCTATAGTTGGTGAACTCATCGGTACTTCGATGCTCAAAGCGTCTGAAGGATTTACAAAATGGTTACCGACACTTGGAATGTTATTTAGCTTTATCTTTTCGTTTTTCTTTTTATCATTATCGTTAAAAACGATACCTTTAAATATTGCGTATGCCCTTTGGTCTGGGTTGGGGATTATTGCAACAGTCATTATCTCTATTTTTATTTGGAAAGAGAAAATAAATGGAGCAAGTATTATTGGAATATCGCTTATCTTAATAGGTGTTACAATTTTAAATTTATTTGGACCGGCTCAACATGATGCAAAAAATGCGGAGCGCATGGTGGAAAAGGAAAGTATTTCAAATGGTGGGTAAAGATAAATTTATAGTTAAAACATTATTATCATAAAATGCGACCTTATCGTAAGGTTGCTTTTTTTATTTTGAAATATAGCTGAATGTTTTTAATTTTCTATTTAATTTATTGACGATCAATACTTTATGTTATATTATCTATCATATAATTGTTAGTAAATATAACAAATGGAGACGAACGGATATGAAAAAAATCGAGACAATAATTAGACCTCAAAGATTAACAGAGACAATTAACGGGTTGAAGAAGATTGGAATAACAGGTTTTACTGTTTCTCAAGTTGTTGGTAGAGGAAAGCAAAAGGATACACAAGGCGTTTATCGGGGGAAAAATTATAATGTTACTCTACATCCTAAAATAAAATTAGAAATTGTACTTTCTGATTATATGGTTGAGCCAACGATTCAAACAATTATACGTTCTGCACAAACCGGCGAAGATGGTGACGGAAAAATATATGTTTACCCAATCTTAGAGGCTTATAATATCCGCACAGGACTAGCAGATTTTGATATTGATGATTTAGTACAGGAGAAGTGATACAAATGGAGCTTATTTATCTTAATACGGTTTGGATTGTTATCGCGGCAGCAATGGTCTTGTTTATGGAAGGTGGCTTTAGCTTACTGGAAGCTGGCTTTGTTCGAACAAAAAATGCTGTAAATGTTACGATGAAAATATTTGTAGATTTAACTGTTGGAGCTTTGCTATACTGGATGATTGGCTTTGCAATTATGTATGGAGACGATGCCTTTGGTTTAATAGGGACTACATTATTTGGAACTCCCGAAAAAATTTCGCTTTCCATCCAATTACCTGGTGCCGCATTTGTGTTATTTCAAATGGGGTTTGCAGTTGCATGTATTTCGATCATATCTGGCGCTGTAGCTGAGCGGATGAATTTTAAAGCATATGTCTTAACGGCAGCATTAATCTGCATCATTATTTATCCTTTATCTGGGCATTGGATTTGGAATAGTGATGGCTGGTTAGCGCGTCTTGGAATGAAAGATTTTGCTGGTTCAGCTGCAATTCATGCGGTAGGGGGATTTACCGCCTTTGCGATGGCGAGATTGCTTGGACCGAGAAAAGGTCGATTTAATTCAGATGGCAGTGTAAATGTATTTGCACCGAGTAATATTCCGTTGGCTTCTGCTGGTGCATTTATTCTATGGTTTGGTTGGTTTGCCTTTAATGCTGGAAGTACTTTAGATGCTTCAAATGAAAACCTCGCTTCAATCGCAATTAATACAATGCTAGCAGCTGCAAGTGGTGGTACAGCTGCCTTGTTTATGACAATGAAGAAATTTGGGAAAGCGGATCCGAGTATGACGATTAACGGAGTTTTATCAGGCCTTGTCGCTATAACAGCTGGGTGTGCATTTGTATCCTCCTGGAGTGCCATTTTTATTGGAGCAATAAGTGGAATCATTGTTATTTATGCTACCTTATTTATTGACTACCTTAAGGTTGATGACCCTGTTGGTGCTGTTGCGGTACATGGCTTTAATGGGATTTTTGGTACAATTGCTGTTGGATTATTTGATACATCAGAAGGACTTTTCACAACTGGTCAATTTTCTTTATTGGCAGTTCAACTATTAGGTGCCATTGTTGTAATTGTTTGGGGACTTTTTGCCGGTACATTGACTGCGAAAATTTGCGAAAAAACAGTTGGCTTTAGAGCGACAGAACGTGAAGAGGAGGAGGGACTTGATATGTCATATCACGGTATACCTGCTTATAATGAGCTAGAAAGATTTTCCGATATGCCTACAAGTCTTTATAATTTTGAAGAAACGACAGGAATAACTGTTGCACCGATAAAAAAGGAAAAAATTGTTGGTTGAATTAAAAGGAGTTTTTTAAGTCTACGATATACAAATATTTAGGCTGCTAATGCAGTCTTTTTTTGGCTATGTATAAGCGTATTGTTGATTACATAGCACTTTTACCCCACTTGGAGCTACAGCTAAAGGAGTATCCTAGACCTCTCGTTTAATGCGAACATCTATTACTCCACTTTATTTTTTAAAAGCATAACAACGATGTACCAAAATTTGTTAAAATGATTTGAGAGATGAAAATTGAGAATATATATTGACTTCATAATGAGGGGAGGAACCTTTTTGATAAAAGCTGTCCTATTTGATTTAGATGGAACATTATTAGATCGAGAGGAATCAGTAAGAAAATTTATTGCAATGCAGTATGATAGATTGAAAAGTGAACTAGGTCATATAGTAAAAGAAGATTATATAAATAGATTTATAGAAATAGATAATCATGGATACGTCTGGAAAGATAAAGTATACGATCAATTATGCAATGAATTTCGCGTTGTAAACCTGTCCTCTGAAAAATTACTGCAAGATTATCTTCAACATTTTAAACATAGCTGTGTTGCCTTTCCCTCAATGATTTCCATGCTTGATAAGTTAAAAAGGAACAACCTTCGTTTAGGGATCATTACAAATGGCTACGGACAGTTTCAAATGGATAATATTAATTCATTAAGAATGAAAACGTATTTTGCTACCATTCTCGTTTCAGAATGGGAAAAGATGAAAAAACCAGACCCAAGACTGTTTCTTAGGGCTTTAGATAGACTTAACGTGGCTCCTCATGAGAGTATTTTTATCGGGGATCATCCTGAGAACGATGTAAAAGCAGCTAAAGAAGTAGGGATGATCGGAATTTGGAAGAAGTCTATTTACTGGAAAAGTGCTGACACTGACTTTGTAATTGATGAGCTCGATGAAATACCAGCTATCATTGAAAAATTAAACAGTAAAAGCTTTGCTTAATGAATTGAAAATAAATACATTAGCATGTGAATCTGATGACATCAATAAAATATTTTGTACATTCAGGTGTCGATGGGACTTATCCTTTTTTAATAAAAAGAGGTTCATATTAAACTTTAATTACTAAGGGGTATATAAATGGCAGATTATATTAAAGATATAAGAAATTTGATTGGAACGAGGCCGTTAATAGTAGTAGGATCAACCATAATTGTTTTGAATGATAAAAATGAATTGTTATTACAGCTCCGCGCAGATACAAAGGATTGGGGATTACCTGGCGGTGGTATGGAGTTAGGGGAAACGTTAGAAGAAACTGCAAAACGGGAGCTGTTTGAAGAAACTGGATTGACTGCCGAAACTTTCGAGTTTATCGAAATATTGTCTGGTGAAGAATACTATTTTAAATATCCTAATGGGGATGAAGTTTATAATGTAATAGCATTATATATTGCAAAGGAAGTAACGGGAGAATTATTAGAACGGGACGGGGAAAGTTTAGAATTAAGCTATTTTCCGATAAACGATTTGCCTTCTTCTATAGAAGGAAGAGCGAAACTCATTCTTGAAAAATATTATAATTAGGAATGTTTAGGTACATAAAGTATTTAGTAACTTTAACGGGTAAATGTCATTAAAGAAGAGGCCTGTTAAGAAAGTACGGATTTAAACAGGCCTTCAAAGCTATTTATTGTTGATTTAGCAGTTGCTTTATCGAAACCAATTTAATACATAAGCATAGAACTTCGATTGCTGTTTTAAGCTCTTCTATAGTTGGATAAGTAGGTGCGATTCTAATATTTCGATCTCGAGGGTCTTTTCCATATGGAAATGTTGCTCCTGCATTTGTTAACGTAACACCGGCATCTCTAGCAAGCTTTACAACTTCTGTTGCACAGCCATCTATGGTATCCAAGCTAATAAAATAGCCACCTTTTGGTTTTTTCCATGATGCGATCGAAAGACTTCCTAATTGAGATTCTAATTCATTTAATACAATATCAAATTTTGGCTTAATAAGCTCTGCATGCTTTTTCATATGAAGCTTCATATTTTCGAGATTTTTGAAAAAGCGTACGTGTCGAAGCTGATTTAGCTTATCCGGCCCTATTGTTTGAATTCCTAATTGTTTTTTAATAAACTGAATATTTTCTTCACTTGCTGCCATCACTGCAACACCTGATCCTGGAAACGTAACCTTTGAGGTGGAGGCGAAAATAAAGACACGATTTGGATGACCTGCAGTTCTGCATGCATGTAAAATATTTTTTACACCAACTGGCTCATCTGTTAAATGATGAATCGTGTATGCGTCGTCCCAAAATATTTTAAAATCGTCAGCCTTTGTATCCATTTTTGCTAACCTGTCGACAACTTCATCGCTGTATGAGACACCTTCTGGATTACTATATTTAGGTACACACCATATGCCTTTTATCGATGCATCCTGACTAACTAGTTTTTCCACTTCATCCATATCAGGACCATCATCTAGCATGTTAATGGTTATCATTTCGATATTTAAAGCTTCACATATTGCGAAATGACGGTCATAACCAGGACTAGGACATAAAAATTTGATTTTTTCTTCGTTTCTCCAAGGGGTATTGCTATCGACAACTCCAAAAAGTAATGCTCGGGATATTGTATCGTACATCATACTTAGACTTGAATTACCACCGATGATTAGCTGGTTTGGCTGAACTTCTAGCATTTCTCCAAATAGTTCCTTTGCTTCAATGAGTCCATCTAAATTACCATAGTTACGAACATCTATATTTTCTTTAACCGTTAAATCATCTGCTTTTAATGCATCAAGTAAGCCTTGTGATAACTCAAGTTGCTCAGGACCAGGCTTCCCACGAGACATATCAAGGGATAAGTTATTCGCCTTGTATTCATTATACTTTGTTTCTAACTTGCTTAATTCCTCTTGTAATTCTGTTTTATTTAAACGAGAATAATGATCCATCCTATTTCCCTCCATATATAAAGCGTTATCCATTGTAATTCGACAATTTTATACATTAATCCTTTAATTCCATTTAAAATATGTTACTTGCGTAAATATGCGTAACACTCTATGAACGAATTGCGAAAGTAAGGAGTTCCACGAGGATGTGTTGACTGTATTTAAAGTGATAAAAATGATCCGAATGTTTACAAGCATGCAATATGATCCAAGCCTTTTATACGGATTGAATTTTTATAAAACTGACTGTAATGATTAGAATGTAAAAGTGCCATAGAAAAATTGATAGTCCAGGATACGTTAATGATGAGTTTTATATTCGACTGGGATCTACTGTAACTTCGCTTGGATATCCTTATAAAGACTGGATAGCGGTGCAGGACATGAACTCAACTTCTAACAATCTATTTAATAGTGTGATGCTCTTATTAAAGAATAAAAGGGAAAAGACACTGTGAGGATGAGCTTTCATTATGTGTGGACTGTGAAAAGGGAGTGAATCTCCTTTTAAAAACAGTTCTGAAGAAATAAAATTTCTTAATGGGGTGATGACAAGGAGTAGTGAGGAAACGTGTATACTTGCCTCACTTTCCTTTCATCCCATCATGAACATTTTCTAAACGATGGATTCGGCAACGATTACACTCCAGCCCTTACCTTTATATGCGTTATATCCTTCTGTTAAACAATAGGCATAAATATAATTGTTTTCAATTGCAAATCCACGTGTAGACTGTTTCGTTAAAACTTTTTTAACTGCTTGCAAATGGGATAAATTTGTTTCTAATATTCCATTACGTTCTTTTGAAGCGATGACAAACCCGTCAGAATTAATTAAGTATATCTTACTATCTTTACCGATTTTCACTTTATCGATAATGTCATAAATGTATTCCCAGTTAAATCTTGTAGTAAATACACCGATAATCTCTCCATTATCATCATGGATTGGGCTAGAATAATTCATTGTATAGCCATCAACGACAGAGGAATAGTACATGTCCGTCACATAAACTGAATTTGTTCGAATTGTTTCCTGAAACCATTCTCGATCCGCCATACTCTTTCCAACTTGGCTTTGATTTTGCGCAGCAGCAACAACCTCGCCATTTTTATTGATTACAAATAGATCATTATATACCTCATAAATGTTATAGATGTTTTTTAATAAATTTTCTGCAGCTCTCTTTGTATCCGAATTAGGATTTGTTAAAGAATGCTTGACAGCATCAAATGTTGCCCATGCTTGTACATCACAATTTCGCTCAAAGAGATTACGGTCAATTTTATCGATGGTGTCAAAAGCAATATCGACTGTCTTAGCTGCGATGATTTCATTCGCTTTATCCTGTATTTTATGAATAAGTGCTTCACTTTCCTTACTCGTATTGAAGCTATCTTGAGAAAACTTTTTAATTTCGGTGGCTACAACTGAAAAACCACGTCCTGCTTCCCCGGCTCTGGCAGCTTCAATACCGGCATTTAGAGCTAAAATATTTGATTGTCGGGAAATATCTTGGATTTTTTTCATAATAAGCTCTAACTGGCTATTATCTTTTTTCAATTCATTCATGAGCATGGAAATATTCCATTCTTTTTCAATCGTTTTCGTCATAAGAAACCCCTTTTCTACTGTATTTAAATTTCATTATACAACTATTATAATCTTCTGAATATATAAAAATCGTTACTATTTTCATATGTGGCAAATTGTAAATAGTAAAAAAGACCTTGAGTATTTTGTTGATTAATGTCAGTTATAACAAGAGCTTACTTTACTTAATGAATGTGATGTCGTTCCGATTATTTCTGTCATTTGACAAAGTATTTTTTGAATCCATGATGCAATTAACAGACAATAGTAAAAACTATTAAAAGATTATTATTGGTGGGATGGATTTGTCATAACGTTTCGAAAAAGTGAGACATTCATCGATTAGAATTTTCTTTATGACCAATGGGTGGAACTGACAGATTGTGGAACAACGGATGTCATTAATCCAACTACAGGAGAATTAATCGCAAAGGTACCTTTATCGATAAAAGTTGAGGATAATATAAGCTGCTTAGTTTGCAAACGAGGGGGATAATCCGTAGAAGAATACACCTGTCCTGAAAAAGGAAAGGTTATTATTTGAATTTTATGCTTTGGAAGTAAATAACATGAAAATCGTGCTAAACGTAAATTTTAAGAATCCCTTTTAAGTCACCCTACTTTTGTCTCTTTGTGTTAGAATAACAATCAAAAAGGAATTTAAAGGAAAGGATAAAGGCATGGAAGATGAATTATTAAAGATTTTTAATGATGATAGACAGCAAATAGGTGTTGCGACCCGTGAGGAGGTCCACGAAAAAGGGTATTGGCACGAAACCTTTCATTGCTGGTTTCTAAAGCAAGAAAAAGATGAACTATTTCTATATCTACAGTTAAGAAGTGATAGAAAAAAGGATTATCCCAATCTTTTGGATATTACTGCTGCTGGACATATATTAGCTAACGAAACGATACAAGATGGTATAAGAGAAATTAATGAAGAGATTGGAATTGATGTTGCTATTGAACAGCTAATTTCTTTAGGAACTATTGATTATTGTGTAGTGAAAGAAAACTTTATTGATAAGGAAATTGCACATGTCTATTTATATCATTCAAACCACACATTGGATGATTTCCATTTACAGGAGGAAGAGGTTTCAGGGGTTGTTAAAGTTGCCTTGAATGATTTTGAACAATTATGGTTTGGAGAGAGTGACTCAATCTATATTCATGGATTTAAACAAGAACATCATGAAAAAAGAGTACCAATAGATATAACTGTTGGGAAGGAAATGTTTGTTCCTCATGATGTGTTATTTTATCAAACAGTTATTAATAGAATAAAAGAAGCGAAAACTTAATGTGTAAGGGATAAGGACTGTCATTCGTCATTTATCCCTTATAATCCTAATATGTAGTGGGATGAGAAAGGCATAGGCTATAAATATAAACAAAATAGAAAAAAATAAATTCCAACCATTGTATTGCATATATCCAAAATACTGCATCCCTAAATCAATCAATATTGAAATAAATGTAAAAATGATCGACAAAATCCATCTATTCTTTTTTGTATAATAGTTGATGTAAATAACGGCTAATGAAGTAGGAATAAAGGTATAGCTAAGGATTTCTCCTAAACCGGCCATTTTTTCATCACCTAAATCAATTAAATCAAATACTCTTGCAATAAGGGCATCACAAATCCAAGTTGCAAGTCCTACAATTCCAAATGTAAAATAAATTTCTCTCCATGAAATATACTTTTTTGGAATAAATGCAGCGATTAATAATAACAGAAAACTAATAAGAATGGCAAACCATAGACCTGATGCATTTAAATCTAAATTCTCCAAAGCCTTACTCATAATTAATCTCCTTAGATTTGTTACTAAAAGTATTAACGCTAATAATAAATGTTATTCTGAGAATAGTGAGGATGTTTAGTCATGTAAAGATAAGTCAAATCATACATATAAAGCCAGACTTATACAAACACTGTTAGAGGAGGTGTTTGTCATGGCTAAAAAACGAGAGGTTAAATTTTTACTTTTCTCCGTGCTGGTTTCTTTGATTTTACTACCTTTTGCAATTATTAAACGACCTTTGAAGGATTGGATTATTGTTTATCTTGTAAGTATTATTGGGAATTCTCTTGCAGATCGTTACCTCGTTACTAGAGGATTTTTAAAATATAAAATTAGACCTTTGCCAAAGAAGTTCTCAATTCATCTCCCGTTTGATTTATTCCACTATCCATTAATGCAGCTTTATTACAATCAATGGACACTTAACAGCAATCTGTTTGGAATTTTAGTGAAAGCTTTTCCTTTTATTATCCCACAAATCGTAATAGAAACAATTGCAGCTAAAAAGACCAATTTAATTTCCTGGAATAACGGGTGGAATTGGTATCATTCATTTTTAAGCTTAACTGTAAAGTTCTATTTATGTCGGCTTATTATTGGGTTAATTAGAATAAAAAACAATCGACAATTATCAATGTAATAGAAGGAACATACTATGTGTTCTTTTCTATTTCTTCCTTTTAACTATTTGGAATTGATTGTATCAAATGGATCGTCCTGTATAATAACAGTAAATACATCTGGAGACTATTAATAACAATAGAATGACCTATACCTCTTTGTTTAAGGGTGAGAGACTTGGCTAAAAACAAAAAAAGAAAGAAAAGTAGAAGACTTGGATTAACAGAAGAACAGAAAAGAAGATATCAGCAACATAAACGAAAATTAAAAAGAAAGGAATTTGTTTATTCCTCAATCGTTATTTTCTTTATGGTTTTAATAACTATTTTCGATTCGTTTGCGTATGACATTTTTGAATATTATGGATGGAGTATCTCAATCGTCGATAGTACATATATTATTATTGATATACTTCTAACCTTATTATACTTCGGGATTGGTTGTTTAATGGTTTGGGTGTTATTTACCATAATAAAAGCCATTAATCACAGCAAGCAATATAAAAATACATCGTTGAAAAACTACATAACATACGCATTTTTGTTCTTACTTATCATAGGATTAGGAACATTATTTTTCTACTTAAGTATTATTCATGTAATATCTTATTTATTATATTATTTATAATAGTGAATGATAGATTAAAGGTTTAGCGCTTGTAGCAAAGTTAAAATGTAGTAGTGAAATAACACAAAGATTAAAGATTTTCATAGATATTACAAGGAGAGGGCATCTACAAAGTGAACCTTATTTAACGAGAAGAGGAACAGTAACTGGGTACTTATTCCTGAACTTGAACATTAAGAGCATCAATACATACTAGACTCACCTCACCTGTACAAATATTCATTTGCAATAGAAAGCTATAAAGATAATGCTTTTAACATGGATCAAAGTGGATAAGCTATTTATTGAATCTAATCTAATGAAGTTTTAAACAATTTATTTCCTGAATTTTATCGAAAGAAAGGAGCGTATAACTATGTACGAGTTGAAAACGAAAGAAAATGATGCGAGTGTAATTGAATTTATTGAAAATGTTGAAAATCCTAAAAAACGAGAGGATGCTTATCAACTATTAGATCTATTTACTGAAACAACGGGCTACCAAGCAAAAATGTGGGGACCAAGTATAATTGGATTTGGTGCATATCATTATAAATACGATTCAGGGCATGAAGGTGATGCACCTTTAGTAGGGTTTTCACCACGAAAAGCAAAAATTAGCTTATATTTTGCTACTGGGGATACAAAACGAGAGGAATTATTAAAAAAATTTGGAAAGCATACATCTGGAAAAGCTTGTGTTTATATTAATAAAGTTGCTGATATTGATGTTAAGATATTGAAGGAGTTAATAAACCAATCGATAACATTTTTAAAAGAAAAATATCCTGCTAAGTAAAATAAATGTACAAGATAAAGATAGGCTTAATGTTGAAAGCCTATCCCCTCATTGATTTACTAATATATCCTATTAATGTAAAATATAGATATCTTTTTCAAATGGGGTGAAAGGATTGTTTATTCTATCTGTTCGAAGTAATAAGATTTCGGGCTAGAAAAAACGCGTACTAGCCAACAAGGGTGGAGTCTGCCTTTTTTTAAGAACAGAAAAGAACAATTCGAAAAGGTCTTAATTTGAAAAGGAGATATTAAAATGAATGATCTTGATTATGAAAAATTTTATGATAGAGTTGGTAAAATAAATGGCTGGGATTTTAGTAAAATAAAGGTTTTAACAGAAGGGGTAAAATGGGATTATCAACAAGAAATTCTTAAAAGAGCACACCAATCTAATCTTCTACTTGATATCGGTTCAGGTGGTGGAGAAAATTTAGTAGCGCTCGCAGAAACTTTTGCGTTTATTGTTGGGATCGATCTATCAAGTGAGATGATCAAAACAGCACAAAAAAATAGTATGCAGGAAAATTTAAAAAATATCCGGTTTTGTCAAATGTCTTCTTCATTTTTACAGTTTCCCCACGAGTTTTTTGATATAGTTACGTGTCGGCACGCCCCATTTCACCCAGAAGAGGTAGCAAAAGTACTAAAAAAAGGCGGATACTTTATTACACAACAAGTGAGTGAAGCTGATAAGTTAAATATTAAGCAAGCATTTCATCATCAACATAAAGATGAAAATGGTAGATTACAAGCAAGATATATAAATGAATTAAAGCACGCTGGTTTTACCATCATCCGATCGGATGAATACAATGCAACTGAATATTATCAATCACCTGAGGATCTACTATTTTTACTAAAGCATACGCCGATTATTCCTCATTTTGCGGAAGAAAAGCACCATTTTAAAATATTCGAAGAGTTTGTGACAAACAATACAACAAGTAGAGGGATATGTACAAATTCTAATCGATTCTTAATTATTGCGAAAAAGTAAAACAAAAAATTCGAACGAAAAGCGTTTCAACTTAGAAACGCTTTTTTCATTTTTCAGAAACTTACAGGATATGTATTGCTATTGGCTCCACCCGTGAAAAGCGAACGCCTCAAGAGGAAATAAACAACCAAAATGAATAGCGCCTTTCGCTTAAAAATAATGCAAAGGGATAAGATGAATATGTAAACTATCTATGGGAGTGATAAAAATGCTAAACGAAAAAACAATTCAACTAGTTCAATCGACGGCTCCTGTTTTAAAAGAACATAGTACAGCAATAGGGAAAAGATTTTATGAATTATTATTTTTAAAAGCTCCTGAACTGCATAATGTATTTAATCAAACGAACCAAAAAAGAGGCCTTCAACAGGAAGCGCTTGGTTATGCTGTTTATGCTGCAGGTGAACACATAACAAACCTCGAGGCAATAAAGCCAGTCGTTGAAAGAATTGCTCAAAAACATCGTGCAATTGGAATTAAGCCTGAACAATATCCTATTGTTGGTGAAACTCTTCTTCAAGCTGTAAAGGATGTGTTAGGTCAAGCAGCGACAGATGAAATTATTGATGCATGGGGAGAAGCGTACGGTTATATTGCTGATGCCTTTATTAACTTAGAAAAAAAGCTATACGAAGAAACGAAAACACAACCGGGTGGATGGGAAGGATTTAAAAAGTTTATCGTTGATAAAAAAATAGCGGAAAGTGATGACGTTACTTCATTTTATTTAAGACCAAACGATGGGGAAGCAATTGCGACGTATAAAGCAGGTCAATATCTAACGTTAAAAGCAGAAATACCTGGTCAAGAATATACGCATATACGCCATTATAGCCTTTCTGAAGCTCCTGGTAAGGATTATTACCGGATAAGTGTGAAACGTGAGGATGAGATTAAAGAGTCTCCAGAAGGTATTGTTTCAAATTATTTACATAAGCAAGTACAAATAGGAGATACACTGTTATTTTCTGCACCAGCAGGGGATTTTGTTTTAGAGGAAGATGACAAACCAGTTGTCTTCATCAGTGGAGGAATTGGAATTACACCACTATTAAGTATGTTAAATACAATTGTTGAGACGCAATCTAAGCGTGAAGTAATCTTTGTCCATTCAACACGAAATCATCAGTCTCACACATTCAAAGACCATGTAAAACAAATTGCCGACAAACATCAAAACGTTCATTCATATGTTTGTTACACAACACCTACTGAAGATGATAAAAATAAGAACCATTATGATAAAGAGGGATATGTAGACTTTGATTTTCTAAAAAGAATTATCCCTTCCAAAGAAGCTCAATATTATTTCTGTGGCTCACTTCAATTTATGGAAACGATAAGTAAAGCGTTAAAACGATTAGGAATAGCTGATGAAAATATTCATTTTGAAGCATTTAGTCCTGTGTCTATTTTAAGAGAAGATTAGTGATTACAATCGTCCAATTGATTCTCCAAAAGCTTTAACATTTTATGGTGTTAGAGCTTTTGTTTTCGCTTTGAAATTGAAAAAAGCTGTTAACTATCAGAGGTTTTAATAGACTAGATTCAAAATAATACTTTAATGAAGTCTTACTATGCGGAATCTATTACTAAATCTATTTATACTAATGTGAATTTTCCATTTTGTAAAGTCTTATAGAGGATTTGTATTTTGTGGTATATGTTATGATTAAAATAATAATTAATTCTGGGGTTAAAGGAGAGTCGAAAAAGATGAGATCAGAAAAGGAAAAAATGGTGAATGGGGAACTTTATAATGCAGCTGATCAAGAGTTAAGAAATGACCGCTTTGAGGCGCGCAGACTAACAAGATTATATAATGAGACATTCGAAACAGAGAATGAGAATAGAACGGAAATATTAAAGGAGCTTTTTGGTACAACAGGTGAAAACCTTTATATTGAGCCAACGTTTCGGTGTGACTATGGCTATAATATCCATGTAGGTGAGAATTTCTATGCTAATTTTGACTGTGTCTTTTTAGATGTTTGTGAAATAAAAATTGGGGATAATTGTTTCATAGCACCTGGCGTACATATTTATACCGCAACACATCCACTTAATGCAAAAGAAAGAATATCTGGCGCTGAATTTGGAAAACCAGTAATGATCGGAGACAATGTTTGGATTGGTGGTAGAGCAATTATTAATCCAGGAGTGACAATTGGAAATAATTCAGTCATTGCCTCTGGCTCTGTAGTAACAAAGGATGTTCCTGATAATGTTGTCGTTGGTGGAAATCCTGCTAAAGTGATTAAAAAAATAGAGCAACATAGTTAATAAATTCAATACAAAATGTTATTAATAATCGCTAGCTAGAATTGCAATAATTTCGAAAAATTAGTTATAATGAAGGTCAGTAAGATAGTTTCGGAGGTGAGATAATGGGGAAAGAACTTCATTTTGGCAAAGATATCCTTACTCTAAAGGTAACGGGTTTAACCTCATTTTTTGCCTTTAAACGAAAAATCTTGATTCCCTATAAGATGATTGAAGAAGTATTTGTCGGTTCGTTTCAAGCTCCGCAATGGATGATTAGGGCGCCTGGTACTTCGTTTGCACCACTAAATATATACGAAGGTAGCTTTAAATATCGAGATGAATGGTATTTTCTTTCCTATGCAAGAACTGATTCATTGTTAAAAATAGAACTCAACGGACATGAAAAATATAATTATATTATAATCCAAATCGACAATCCTACTGAAATTGCTGCAAGTATTCGAAGACATATTCATTTGAATCAAGAATATGTTTAATAGTCCTCTAACTTGTCGCCCTTTTATAAAGAATTGAACGTTAGAAAGCTGCTTTTGCAGCTTTTTATTTATCATTTTCCTTCCTAAAATGGCAAGAATTCCAGGAATTCTTATAGTTTATCTCTCGTTTTAGAACTATGTGAAATACAAAAAGACACAATAGAGAAAACCCTGCATTATATTGAAATGTTTTTCCTTAAAAAATGCCTAGTTTTTCTTTTCCATGGTTCAAAAAAACAAAATAAAATTTAAGTAAATGACATCTTTACAAATAATTCCTTTCATGATATTTTATACTCAACGTTGAATATATAACTTTGAATTTTAAGGAGGAGATAGGATGATTAAAAGTATGATAGAAAAAGGGTTTTTCAAAGGTGTTAAACAAAAGCTTGGTTATGAAAAAGCAAATGAAATAAGAGAGCTATATATTATGGTCTTGAAGGAAAATATGGGATTGGCTACAGATAAACCAACTGAATTCAACTTGATGTATACTTCTCTTATACTTGCCACATATAGGGTATTAAAAAAATATCAATTTGAAAATTGGGAAGAAATTCTCCGTTATATCCTTATTGAAAGAACGAAAAAGAAGCAGCAATTTTTTATGAAGCTATATTTATTGATAGATCCAAATCCTTTTAAACGTATCGTGAAAATTTCAAAGGAAAAACAAAAGAAGCATTATGGAAATGTAAATTTTACACACGATATTGTAAGAGATGATGAGCAAGCCTATCATTTACATGTGAAAAAGTGCTTTTATTTTGATTTTTTCCGAGCAAATGATGCACTGGAAGTAATGCCAATGTTTTGTACACTTGATGATATATGGGGTGATGTATTACTGCCACATAAGCACGGTGTTCGCTTTTCACGGCCGAAATTATTGTCAAAGGGTGATAGTTATTGTTTTTTCAAATTTGATCGAACGAAAAAGGAATCTTTATAGAAAATTTTATCGCCTCATACTCAATATTGAATAATACACATTGAGTTAATAAAAAAGCTGTATTTCATTTTAATATGAAATACAACTTCTTTAATGTGCTTACTCTGTCTCAGCCAATGAAAGCTGGGCTTTTTCTTTTCTTCCATATAGGAAGTAATATAACGGTATACAAATTAAAATAATCGGAACCATTAATAGGAATACGGTTCTATAGCCTGTAATTGGAGCAATAAATCCAAGTATGAATGGTCCAACTCCGAGACCTAAATCATATAAAATGTAATATGTTGAGGTCGCGAGCCCGAAACGATGTGGCTCTGTTACTTTCACCGCAACTGTTTGGGCAATAGAGTTAAAATTCCCATAGCCAAATCCAATAAGAACAGCTGAAACAAGCAGCATCCAACCAGAAGCTGCTTCACTAAATAACAGCATCCCAACTGTAAATACGGCTAAACAAGGATATACAATAATATTCGCCCCTTTAGCATCCATAATTTTGCCAGTATAAGGCCTGCTTATAATAATAATGATTGCATAGGCAAGGAAGAAATAGCTAGCTGCATCGACTAAATCAATTTCCTCAGCATAAAATGAGAGGAACGACATAATACCTGAATATGTGAAGCCAACAATTAGGGCGATGATCGAGATCGGAACTGCCTTTGGCTCAATAAATTTTGAGAGGATAGATGTTCCTTCTACCTTTGAAGTTTGTTTTGCAACAACCGGTAATTTTAATTTGACAAAGAAGAAGCCGATAAGAATGATTGCAGATAGGATAATATTCATTGAAAACATGAGATTAAAACCATTCTTTAGCTTCATCAGGTAAATACCGATAAACGGACCAATAGCTGTAGCTAAAATAACACTTAAACTAAAATATCCAATTCCTTCACCTTTTTTTGATGCAGGAAGAATTTGGGCAATAATCGTACCTGCTGCTGTTCCAATGATCCCAACACCAATTCCTTGTAATAAACGATTAATTAATAAAAAGCCAACACCGATTTGAATAAAATAAAAACAAGAGGTAATTAAAAAAGTAGATAAGCCTATCCATAGTATTTTCGTTGCACCAAGCTGTGCAATAAAACGCCCTGCACCAAGTCTTCCAATAAGTGAACCAACGATGAAAATGCTAGAAACTAGCCCAGCAGTACTTGTTGAAACATGATACTCATCCATCGCATAGGATGCAATTGTAACCATTAATAAATAAAACATCAGAATTGATAGGAAGTTGATAATACCGATAATGATAAAATCCTTCGTCCAAATTTTTTCGTTTGTCATACATCTTACTCCTTCATTGCTTCGTATAAAGTGGACAAGCCACGTTGTAGAAATTCCTTTTCTTCCTTTTGAAAATTTGAAAGGAAGTCATCTTGAAATTTCGAAATAATTGGTGATACCTCATTCATGAGGAGGTGACCTTTTTCCGTTAGAATGAGCTGTTTTTCACGCTTATCCTTACCAGGAATTGTCTCAATAAGCCCAAGCTTAATTAGCTGTTTAACATTAGCAGAAACAGTTGGCTTCTCAATATCCCAATAGGTTGCGATTTGAATGCTAGTTACTTGTCCATTCTGAACTAAATAATCTAACAAAGACCAGTTTGCAGGTGTAAGGCCAAATGGTGATAATTTAACTGTTAAACCTGATAAATAGCGACGATTTAATCGGTTGATTAAAGAAAAAATATTCAAGATTACCCTCCTATATAGTTAGTTACACTAACTAATTAAAACAAAAAACATTGGATATGTAAAGAATCAAACATCGGGAAAGTACATTTTAATAAGGCGATTTAATTCAGAGGGGGAAGGTATTATAACAACCTTTACCTTTTATAAATAAAAAGGAAGGATAGGTAAATAACCTTTCCTTCCTTAAATCAAATTAAAATTTATTTATTAAGCTTTAACTGTCGTTTTGTGAGGAGAAAAACGGATCCCCCTATAAGAAGAAGGAAACCAATCGCTAGTAAATTGTAATGCCCTGTTGCTGTTGATGGAAGAAAATTTCCTTCATTTGTCCTTTTTACGTCGGTATCTTTAACATGGCTAATAGGCTGTACATTGTTATTTTCCTCGATTTGAGTCATTGGTTTTTCATTCGAAGTAGGTGTCTCCTCAATAAGGTTCGTTGTTTCGTCTCTAATAAGATCATCAGTAGTTTTAGTTTCCTCATCATTAATTGGTGCACCATCTTCATTACTAGGTGGATTATTTTCTATTGCCGGTTCTTCTTCAACTTCCTCATTATCATCAGGAGTGTCAGGTTTATCATCATAGCTCCCTGTAACTTGATTACCATTCTTCAGTAAAGTGTAGGTAAGAGTTTCACCGCTCCAAAAATGTAAGGTAAGAAGAACTTCACCATCCTGAACTTCATTAAAAAATCGTTCAGTAAGAATAATTTCATTTGTTTTATAGTCAGGTGAAAAGGCATAGCCAAATTCCTTAAATGAAGTCCAGTTTTGTGGGCCTGCAAAACTACCATCTGAGTAAACAGCTTCCATTGTTGCAAGGCTATCACCATTAAAAACAGTAGGAATACGAAAGTCAGTTGTTGTTCCTGTTGAATTAGTGATGATAGGCTTTTCATAGGTAATGACGTTAAACTGCCAATCTGCTCCACGATTATTTTTTGCCGTTAATACAGCGTTCGTTCCTAGTTCTCCAGACTGTGCTATGCTTGAAAGTAAACTAGCTTTAAATGTTAATCTTGCCCCATCCCATTCATAATCTTTTCCTTTAACAAGTTTTTTATCGTTTAATAATAGGGAAATAAATTGGTTACCATGTAAGTCAATGCTTATTGTTTTATCAGTTATTTCCTCATTTTTCTTCAAGTATATAAAGTCTGATTCTGCTGTTGCTGACCTTGTTTCCCAGCTAGTTTTCATCATTGTGTAAAGCTGTGGATCTGACCATACGAAGGACTCCCGACCGAAATGCTGTCCATTATCCCAAAGCATATGGGTGATTTTTTTCTCTTGTGCGTAATGTGTCATAAATTCAAAGTATTTAAGTTTTTCTCCATGTTGAATGACACCAGTATGAGTATCAAAGCCGAGTAACCCATATTCACCTAGAATAACAGGAATTCCGTTGGCAACAAACGTATTATGAACACGGTCAAATGTATGAATAATATCAGTTTCCGTTTCTAAGTCATATCGAGTATATCCAGCAATATTTACACTAAATGGCCAAAAACCATAATAATGAACAGTGGATATTAAATAAGGATCATTCAGTTCTTTGATTGTTTGATAAAGTTCATTTAGCTTATGTTGTTCAGAGCCAGTGTCTAATGTCGGAAGGACAAGCGGGCGGATATCATTATTTCCACCTGAATTCCTTACTATATTAAAAAAGCTTGTATTAAGCTCTTTTAAATAAGCAAATTCCTCAGCTTCTTCGCCTGTAAAGCGAGGTTCATTAATGCTTTCAAACATTAATTTAGTAGAGTGATTCTTAAAATGGTCAGCTAACTGTGTCCAAATTGAAACGAAACGTGCAAGTGATTCATCATGATTATTCTTCATACCTGATTCTAACCATATCCATGAATCATGGTGAATATTAATCATTACATACAAATCCTCATCAAGTGCCCAATTCACAACAGTATCGACACGGTTAAGGAAACCCTCGTCAATTTTATAGGAAGGACCATTTGCCATACGTTGATCAAACGTAATCGGGATTCGGATACTTTTATAGCCTTGCGCAGCAATCTGTTCAATAAGTTCCTTTGTGACAGGTGGATTTCCCCATGCCGTTTCATCCTCACCAACAGAATCAAACGTATTCCCTAAATTCCAGCCTGGCTGCATGTCGCTAACATACGATTGAATGTCAATCTTTGCTGATGGCTTCGTTTCCTCCGCATAACCTATACTAGGCGTCAAAACTATTAGAAAAAGAAACGAAATGAAAATACTGCAAGAAACGATAAAAGAATTGTTTCTACACGACTTAGAAATAGATTCAACAAGTTTCAAAAAATCACCCCTACTTAAATTTTGAAAGCGCTCTCAGTGGTAATGTAGCATATTAAAAAAGACTAAAATACATTGACAATTAGTGGATATTTCATGTCTTATTCTCTATGATTCAAAAGAAATAGGTGAATCTATTTAGTTGAAAATTATTTATCGTGATAGTTTTAAACTCAGAAAATTATTAATCTATCATATATTAAATGATGAGATTAAAGAGATTGAAAGGGTACGTGAAGCGATATTATTGTAATAAACATAGAATATATAAAAGGAAGGATTGACATATTTTCCAATATTTAGATATAATAAATAAAAATATAATTCGTTGGAGAAGAGAGTAATCATAATGAAATAGGTAGCAAGTCAGGGATGGAAAAACCCTGGTGAAGAAGTTATGATGAAGCACACTTTTATATATATGTACTTGAACTAATTAAGTTGGGGTATTTTCTCGTTATCAATAATAGTGGACCAATGTTCGTCAATTAGGGTGGTACCACGGGAGTTCAAATCTCGTCTCTTTAATAGAGGCGGGATTTTTAATTTTTTATAGAAAGGATGATTATAACATGGCCCAGGAACAATTTCTCAATCCACCAATGCCTGACATAATTGAACAATGGAAATTTCAATTGGTGCAACTGCAAGTTCAACCAAATGATTTAGTTTTAGATATCGGCTGTAATTCAGGAGATACAGAGCATCTTTTAGTTAATTTATTTCCGTATATTAAAAAAGTCATAGGTTTAGATCATGATAAAAAAAGAATTGCCCATGCGAAACAAAACTGGGAAAATCTAGGTAAGAATGAAAAAATAGAGTTTGTGCAAGGGGACGGTTCGTCGTTACAATTTGAGGACAATTCCTTTGATAAAGTAATTTGTGCTGAAACTTTAGAATGGATAAAAGACCCGCTTAAAGCAATAAATGAAATCAAACGGGTTCTCAAACCTAACGGAATTGCACTTATCCAACATACAGATTGGGATCAAACGGTGTTTATGACAAAAGATATTCAAAAGCTCCGTTCAATTATTCAACAATTTAGTGATTCTGGACCAGATGGGAATATTGGGAGAAAGCTCTATGGGATGTGTCATCATGTTGGATTTAGTGAAGTAACTCCACTCGTTTACACTTTAATAAATGATAAGTTTGAAGAACCGTATTATTCTTATAAGGTTGCACATATGATGAAAGATTGGCTAATTGAAAAACAATTAATGGGAGAAGAGGAATTAGAGAATTGGATATGTGAATTAAAGGAAATGTCTTTACAACATGAATTTTTCTTTTCAATTAATCGATACCTATCTATTTGTGTGAAATAACTGAACTTTATTAGGGAATCACTCCAATAAATAATTTGATTTCATAATTGCCAAAAGTGGGAGTTGTGCTGAGCTTGAGTCACTAGCTATGTATGCACATTCGGGTATTCTTTTAATCAGCCAATAACTTTAAGTTTATTCACCCGAAAACTAATTGATAAATATGTAAGGGAGAACAAAAATGGCCAAGTTCATTTCGATAATCATGCTTACGTTTTTCGGTAGTGTTATCTTTATGGTAATCGTCGGCAATTTGCTGCAAGATGAAACAATGACAGGGACATTTGGCATAACGATATTATTTATGCTGTCTATTATTATAACCTTATTAATTAGCATATTTGAAGCTGTCAGAAAAGTTGGGAAATAGATATCGCTACTATTAATATCGACAATTACCTTAAGTTTCAAGTTGCGACAAAATCTAACAAAATTTAAAGGAAAATCTTGTTTTCTTGGTATGAAGATGATATATTTAATATATCAACTTATAGAGGGTGGAGAAGTAGATGAATACTCCATTGTACGAGAAAATATATAAATATATCATTTCCGAAATTAAGCAGGGGAAATTAACACAAGGTGACAGAGTTCCTTCTGAAAAGGATTTAGCAGAACAATTTAATGTTAGCAGAATAACTTCAAAGAAAGCGTTAGATTTGCTTGCCCAAAATAAAATAATTGAAAGAATTAGAGGAAAAGGTTCATTTGTAGCAGCACAACAACAAATGAACGATGAAGTTGATGACAGTTTACCATTATCTAGAGCGGAAGATAGTAAATTAATTGCCTTAATTATTCCAGACTTTGATAATGCGTTTGGCCTAAATCTTGTCAAAGCTATTGAAAGAACATGCCAGCAAAGTAATATCAATTTGATTATAAGAAGAACAGGTGGACGAAGTGAGGAAGAGGAAAAAGCAATCCGTGATCTTGTAAAGTTTGGCGTCGATGGGTTAATTATATTTCCTGTACATGGTGAGCACTACAATACCGAATTATTAAAACTTGTTCTTTCTGAATTTCCTTTAGTGTTAGTTGACAGGTATTTGAAAGGAATTCCTGCAAGCTCCGTTTGTACGAATAATCAAGAAGCAAGTGAAGCATTAACAAATTATTTATTTTCCTTAGGGCATAAAGATATTGCTTTTCTTTCACCATCACCAATCGGTACATCGACAATAGAGGAAAGATTACAAGGCTTTCATTTTGCTTACTCAAAGCAAGGCTTAAAATTAAACCCTAATTTTTTGTTGCTTGATTTAATCAGCTCTCTACCACAAAATATTGAAGATGCGCTTGCTTCAACTAAGCTTCAAGCAGATTATGAAGCAATTAAACAATTTATTGTCCAAAATCCATCTGTTACTGCATTTATCGTTTGTGAATACTATTTAGCTCTAGCATTAAAAAATGTATTATCTCAATTAGGAAAAAGTATTCCTCGAGATTACTCAATTGTATGTTTTGATTGTCCAGAAAATCTTTATGAGAAGGATACATTTACACATATCCGTCAACATGAGGAAGAAATGGGTAAGATGGCTGTCCATTTATTAAAGAAACAACTTAGGGGTGAAAAAATTCCTAAGCATACAACGATAAATTTTAGTTTAATAAAAGGGAAAACAACCTCATCGATTTTATCAACTAGTGATAATACAATCCTGTAAATTGGGGTTGTTTTTTTTGTTCTCTTTGAAATAGTGAGTGATTTAGGAGAATAGAGAAAATATAAAATTAAATATAATAAATATCATATTGACATATAGTGGAATCGTTGATAATCTAATGACATACCATTAATAATAACAAGTATAAGTTGTTATAATATTGGAACTATCAAACTCTATTTTTTTACATACTAATGTAAGCGCTTTTATTAATGGTTCATCAGAGAATAACAGAATAGTAGCGAAAAAGTCGTTTCATTATTTTTAAAGTAGGGGGATGGACATGATGAAAAGATTTCGGTTATTAGGTATTGTCTTAATCTTGATTTTGTCATTGGTAATCACTGCTTGCTCTTCCAAATCGGAGACAACGAGTGAAAAGAGTGGGGGGAAAACAACTGTAACATTTTGGCATCCAATGACAGATATTACTGGTGAAGCAGTTGATGCCGTTATAAAAGCGTTTGAAGAAAAAAATCCTGATATTAAAATTAATGCAGTCTATACAGCCAACCAAGGTGAAGGACAAAATGAGAAATTGCTTACAGCCGTTTCAGGTGGTAACCCACCAGATGTTGCCTATTTCGATCGATTTGAAATTGGCTCATGGGCTGCTCAAGGATCATTAGAGGATTTAACAGAGTTAGCGGAGTCAAGTGGAGTTTCAAAGGAATTATATTATCCGTTTGCATGGGAAGAAGCAAGTTATGAAGGAAAGCTATATGGAATTCCAACGACAACTGATTCGCGACTCGTATATTTTAATAAAGATCATTTTGAAGAAGTAGGATTAGACCCTAATAATCCGCCGAAAACAATTGCTCAATTAGAGGAGGCTGCAGAGAAATTGACGATTAAGGAGGGAAATCGCTTTGAAAGAATTGGGTTTATCCCTTGGTATGGCCAAGGATGGTTATACAGCTGGGGATGGGCTTTTGGCGGTGATTTCTATGAACCTGAAACTAAAAAAGTAACTGCAAATGATCCGAAGGTTGTTGAGGCACTTCAATGGATAACAGATTTTGCTGAAAAATATGATGTTGAGGATATTGCAGGTTTTACAGATTCCCAAGGAACAGGGGCAATGGATCCGTTCTTAACAGGTCAACTAAGTATGAAAGTTAGCGGACCATGGGAAGTATCTGCAATTAAAAAATTTAAACCTGATTTAAATTACGGAGTGTTCCCAATCCCAACACCAACAGGTGAAAATCACACAACATGGTCAGGTGGATGGTCTGTTGTTATTCCAAAAGGAGCGAAAAATAAAGAGGCTGCTTGGGAATTTATGAAGTTTTTTGGCAGTGTAGAAGGACAAAAAATCTTTAGTGAAATTGCAAGGGATTTCTCTGTTATTGATTCAGTGAATGAAGAATTAGGTTATAAAGATGACCCAATTTTAAAGGAATTCGTTGAAATTTTACCTGTCTCCCATCATCGTCCAGTTATGACACAAGGTTCATTATATTGGAATGAATTAGCAAGTGCAGTTGAAAATGCAACTCGCGGGAACGGTACACCAGAAGAGTTGTTAAACAAAGTGACTGAAAAGGTGACGAAGGAAATAGCTAAATAAATAAAGGGAGGGATTTCCCTCCCAAACCGATTGATGGAAGGAGAGGATATAAGTGAAACCTTTACCTAATCAAACGAATACTAGTAAACTAGCCATTCCCTCAAATAAGAAAGGGCTAGCTGTGATCGGGAAATATAAGTACGGATTATTATTTGCTTCACCATGGATAATTGGTCTACTCGTTTTTTATGCTATACCGTTGTTTTCTTCGATTTACTTTAGTTTTACGAGCTACAGCATTCTCCAGCCAGGAGAGTTTGTCGGATTTCAAAACTATCAAGAACTAATGCAGGATTCTTTATTTTGGAAATCTGTCTATAATACGATTTATTTCGCAGTACTTTATGTTCCGTTAAGTATTATTTTTGGTGTAGCGTTAGCGATGATGTTAAACATGAAGGTTAAAGGGATGGCAATCTATCGAACGATTTTTTTCCTTCCAACACTTGTGCCACATGTTGCGCTTGCCGTTTTATGGATGTGGTTATTAAATCCAGGCTTTGGCCTTGTAAATGGGCTTTTAAACATGATCGGGATTGAAGGTCCTTCTTGGCTGGGCAGTGAAGTATGGTCAAAGCCATCTTTAATCATGATGTCCTTATGGGGGATTGGTCAGGCGATTGTGATTTATTTGGCAGGGCTAGGTGATATACCAGAAGATTATTATGATGCGGCAGAAGTTGATGGTGCGAATTGGTTTCAAAGAACTTTTCATATAACACTTCCATTATTAACACCAGTCATCTTTTTTAATTTAGTGATGGGGATAATTGGCGCCTTTCAACAGTTTACATTACCATATGCATTAACACAGGGGAAAGGGACTCCAGCGAATTCCTTAACCTTCTATGTCATGTATTTATATGATAATGGTTTTAAGTTTTTTAAGATGGGTTATGCATCTGCTATGGCTTGGATATTATTTGTCATAATTATGGCGTTAACAGCTCTTGTATTTATTACATCAAAGCGTTGGGTGCACTATCAAGGGAAATAAGGAGGCGAACATATGGATGGGATCGTGAAAAAGAGAATAACACGTCTTTTAGCACATTTTACTTTGATTATCGCATCATGTTTTTTTATCATTCCATTTATTTGGATGGTATCGACATCATTGAAGCCATTGACACAAGTGTTTACTTTTCCCCCAGAATGGATTCCTAAGCCTTTCATGTGGAGCAATTATATAGATGCAATGAACTATATTCCTTTTTTTACCTATTTGAAAAACACGATAATGATCACGGTCTTTAGTACGGTAGGTGCTGTCATATCGTGTCCGCTAGTTGCTTATAGTTTTGCGAAGCTAAAGTGGCCAGGTAGAAATGCTCTTTTCATCATTACGATTGGGGTGATGATGATACCAGGACAAGTAACAATGATACCGTTGTTCCTATTATTTGAAAAATTGGGGATGGTCGGTACACCATATCCGTTAATTATTCCTGCTTTCTTCGGGGTACCGTTTTATATCTTTTTATTAAGACAATTTTTTATGGGATTACCTGATAGTTTAAGAGAGGCGGCAAAAATCGATGGTGCAAGTGAATTTAGAATTTACTTACAGATCATGCTTCCATTGGCAAAGCCTGCAATATTAGCTGTAGGTCTGTTTCAGTTCATGGCTAGTTGGACGGATTTTATTGGACCATTATTGTATTTAACAGATTCAGTTCAATACACATTATCGCTAGGCTTACAGCAGTTCCAAAGTCAAAAAGGCTCAGAATGGGGTCTGATGATGGCTGTTTCCACCATGATGACAGTACCTATTATTATTCTATTCTTCTTTCTACAAAAGACGTTTATTAAAGGGATTACCTTTAGTGGTATTAAATAGAATGCTAAAAAATAAATAATTAGGAGGCTTTATTTTATGAATAAAATTGGCATGAGAATTCCGCCGCAAATTGGTGCAAATGGGATTGAAGGAGTTGCAAAATTCGCTTCTGAGATTGGATTAAATGTAGTTGATTTGCCCTATTTGAATCAAGAGATTAAGTCAACATTAGAAAAGGAAGGACTTGAGATCGGAACAGTGGATGGAATCGGGGCAGTTGGACAAACAAAGCTATTAAGTCCTCATCAGGAAAGTCGTAATGAAGCGATAAATGCCTTGAAGAAGCAAATATCAGAGGTTTCAGTGCTTGGTGGAAAAGTCATATTTATTTGCCTTGTTCCCGAAAACTCAATGACAAGGAGGGAAGCTTTTGAAATTTGGAAGATTGCATTTCCTAGTATTGTCGAGCATGCTGAACAAAATAATGTTTTTTTAGCATTAGAAGGATGGCCGGGACCTGCTCCATATTATCCGACATTAGGATGTACACCTGAAATGCTAAGGGCGATGTTCAATGTGATCCCGTCAAAGCATTTTGGGTTAAACTATGATCCTTCGCATTTAGTAAGATTGGGGATTGATTATTTAAGAGTGCTTAATGAGTTTGGACATAGAGTTACATATTGTCACGGAAAGGATACTGAAATCTTGCATGATGATTTATATGAATTCGGTAACATTCCTGCTACATTTGGGGCAAATTATGATTTTTCAGAAGGCTCTTGGCGTTATACAATCCCAGGCCAAGGTGAGGTTGATTGGGGAAAAGTAGCATTGCGTTTAGAGAAAATCAATTACAACGGTCCGATTAGTATCGAACTGGAGGATCATCGTTATTGGGGAACACTTGAGAAAGAGAAGCTTGGAATAGTGAAGGCGAAGGAGCATCTCGAGCTTTATTTTAAACAATGATTGGAGGAATAAAAAATGAGAACGATGAAGCTTGCAATTATTGGTTGTGGAGGCATCGCTAATGGAAAACATATGCCAAGTCTCGCTAAGCTTTCCAATGTAGAAATGATCGGTTTTTGTGACATCGAAATAGCTCGTGCTGAAAAGGCAGCTAAAGAATACGGTGTTGAAGATGCAAAAATATATGAGGATTATCGCGACTTATTACAAAATGAAGAGATTGAGGTTGTCCATGTTTTAACACCAAATGATTCACATGCGGAAATATCAATTGCGGCACTTAATGCAGGAAAACATGTAATGTGTGAAAAGCCAATGGCGAAGACCGCGAATGAAGCGCGGTTAATGGTTGAGGCGGCAAAACGATCTGGTAAAAAGTTAACGATTGGCTATAACAACCGGTTTAGACCTGATAGTCAGCATTTACATAATCTATGTGAACGCGGCGATTTAGGGGAAATTTATTATGCAAAGGCACATGCAATTCGGCGTCGAGCAGTCCCTACATGGGGTGTATTTCTTGATGAGGAAAAACAAGGCGGTGGTCCGTTAATAGATATTGGGACACATGCGCTTGATCTCACTTTATGGATGATGAACAACTATAAGCCGAAATCTGTAATGGGAACGACTTACCATAAGCTTAGTAAAAAGGAAAACGCGGCAAATGCATGGGGACCATGGGATCCTGAGAAGTTTACAGTAGAGGATTCAGCATTTGGTTTCATTACAATGCAAAATGGTGCAACAATCGTATTAGAAGCGAGTTGGGCATTAAATTCCTTAGATGTCGATGAAGCGAAATGTTCTCTCAGCGGTACTGATGGAGGGGCAGATATGAAGGATGGACTTCGAATTCACGGCGAAAGCTTCGGAAAGCTGTATACAACAAATGTAGAGCTCAATTCAGGAGGAGTAGCCTTTTATGATGGCAATTCGGAATCTGATGCAGACCTAGAGGCACGCCTTTGGATTGAGTCGATTATTCATAACACAGAGCCAATTGTACAGCCTGAGCAAGCGTATGTTGTGACACAAATATTAGAAGCAATATACGAATCAGCTAAAACCGGAAAAGCTGTTTATTTTGAAGATATGACATTATGATTCTTTGAAACTAATAAATGGGTGGAGGTTTTACCTTGTCTAATACGATAAATGTAGGGATTATTGGCAGTGGAGGTATAGCTGCTGCACATGCAGAAGCATATAAGCAAATGGACGATGTGCGGATAGTAGCTGTAGCAGATATTATACCAGGCAAAGCATCTCAATTTATTGAACAGCTCAACCTAAAGAATGCGAGAGGCTTTCGAGATCATCTTGATTTATTAACTCTTGATCTTGATGCTGTTAGTGTATGTACACCTAATGTTGCCCATCATCAAACGAGCATTGATTCCCTAAATTCAGGAAAGCATGTGTTAGTTGAGAAGCCAATGGCCGTTACGTTAACCCAGGCAATTGAAATGGTTGATGCTGCTAAAAAAGCCGACAAAATTCTTACAGTTGGGTTTCAGCCAAGATATGACCCGAATATGCAAGCTGTTAAAGACATTGTTCAAACTGGCCAATTAGGTAATGTTTATTATGTTCAAACAGGAGGCGGAAGACGTCGTGGAATGCCAGGCGGTACTTTTATTAAGAAGAGTCTAGCAGGTGCAGGAGCAATGGCAGACATAGGATGTTATTCATTAGATTTAGCTTTAAATTCGCTAGGTTATCCTAAGCCATTAACGGTTTCTGCATATACCTCTAATTATTTTGGGACGAATCCAATCTACCACAAGGAAGCGGATAATTTTGAAGTAGAAGACTTCGGGGTTGCGATGATTCGATTAGAGGGAGATATTTTGTTAAACTTCAAGATTTCATGGGCGATGCATATGGATTCACTTGGACCAACATTATTTCTTGGAACTGATGCAGGTTTAAAATTAACACCTGCTGGCAATGGACCATGGAGTGGAGTTTGGGATGGGGGGATCGGTTCAATTTCAATGTATCATGATATAAAAGGACATCATGTTGAGACGACAATCCCTGTTCAAAATCATCGGCTTAATATTTTTTATGAAAAGGTTCGCGACTTTGTAATTGCTATAAAAGAAGGAAAAGCTGCGCCAATTCCTGGAGAACAAATCGTGATAAACCAGGCGATAATTGATGGTATTCTCCGTTCATCAGAACTTGGCTCTGAAGTAAAAATTAAATTGCCAAATACTTTTAAATAATTTTATTAATTTTCCCTTTATTATCTGAAATGAGATGATAAGGGGATTTTTTTTTGGAATAATTTTTAAAAGAACTTATTTTATTAGTCATCATCATTAAAAGATTTTACAGAGTGCTTGTTTTAAAATATTTCAATTCCAATTAATGGATGCAATATTGATAATATGTTAAAATCTGTTGATAGGGTACAGGTAAATTAGAAAACTCTATTAAATTATGAAAAGGTGCGGATTTCTTTGAGAGTATTAATGTTTGGTTCAGGTGTTATCGGGACGATTTATGGACACGCATTTTCTCAATCAGGAATAGATGTTGTACATTATGTAAGACCGAATAAACTTGAGCAATTAAACGATGGGATCCAGCTTCATTTATTAGACGGAAGAAGAAAGACAGGGATTCATATTCAAAACTACAAGCCTAATCTTGTAGATGAACTACCATCGTTTGATGAGTTTGATCTTGTCATTGTAAGTTTACGTCATTACCAATTAAAATCTGTATTGCCACTCTTAGCGAAAAATCTTGGACGTGCAGATATCCTGTTTTTTAATCACCTATGGACAGATACAAGTGTTATTGATGAGTTTCTTCCACAGGATAAATATATATGGGGGTTTCCTAGTGCTGGAGGCGGTTTTTATCAAATGCCTAATCTAATTTTAAAAGGAGCCTTAATGGACTTCATCTATCTTGGAGAAATGAATGGGAAAAACTCTGAACGTATCATGTCAATTTCAAAGCTTTTTGAACAAGTAGGCATAAAGGTAAAAGTTCAAAAAAATATGCAGCACTGGTTATGGAAACAATTTTCTCTTAACGCTGGGATTAGCACAGTTGCAATGAAAGCGGGAGGGACAGAAAAGCTAATGTCTAGCATACCTTATATTCGGCGTGCAGTATTATGTATTAGAGAAGCATTAATTGTTTCTAAAGCTCGTGGAGTCAATGTGAAGCAATTTTTTGATGCTAGAGTTTTTTTTCTTCCTTCCTGGATTGCGGCATTAGCATTCTGGGCTACGTTGAAGACAAATCGCTATCAAAGAGAAATATTTAAATATTATAATCATGCTGAGGAAATACAACGAATTTACGATGATGTTATGGATATGGGGAATGAACTTAAGGTAAAAATGCCAATTTTAGATAGTATGGCAAATGATATTAAACAATCATCAAATGTTCTTGTGAAAAACAAAATATCTTAACTTATAATGCGGTGCTTTAAAGAAGGCACTGCTTTTTTATATTATTTAAATGCTCCTATCATATTGTACGAAACTTGAAAACAAATGGCAAAGTTATGTATAACAGTTATAATCTCTGCCATATTAGGAAATTACTAATAGGAGTATACAAAGGAGGTAGTCCTTATGAAAGATAATAAGCAACAATCAAGTGATGATTTGAATCAAATTTTTGAAATAATTAATGCAAAAGGGGATTCTGGAGAAATAAAACAAATAATCGAAAAATCGAATATGAATCGTGATGATTTAGATGATGAAATGAAATAATTGATTTGTTGAAGGGGTCAGAATACCTCTTCAACAAAATATTGATTATAGCTAGCTGTTTTAATGACTACTCGCTGATTTATTACATAAAAGTTAAGAGAATAATAACGAGAGTTACTAGTGTTCGATAACTATATCTCATCATACAGTTAATAATTTAATAAATTTATATACCAATTTGAGTACTACCTATTATAGTTAGTTCCTAGGCTAACTCCTCTGCCATATTCCCCCTTCTTTATAATAATATAATTTTTACATCTCCTTGTGAAATTTAATAAAAAAGGCAGTAAAAGTTTCTGAAATTTTAGAATAATATCTATCAAATCTACATGGAATTGACTACAATGAATCTAACCAAAATAAGATAGTAATCTACGAAAAACTGTTAAAAATTTATTATATTAATTTTGATAAAAATCCTTATTAGTATAAAGGGGGAATTAAGGGTGAAGTTTCACAGGGGAGTCAAACAAATTCTATCGAAATATATTTTAGAGAGTATTCAGCGGAAAATGATGGGCACCTTGTTACTAGTTATGATGGTACCAATGCTTATATTTATGTTAATTTCTACTTATATTTCAAGAGGTACAGTCGAATCCTCAGAGATTAGCTCGAATTTATCGCGGATGGAGCTTTCTAAAAGCTATTTAGAGGAGCAATTTCATTCTTATAATGACTTACTATTTGCGGAACTTGTTGATGAAAGACTTGTTCCTAGTATAACAACCGAAAACAACATATCATCTACAGGGGCTTTTAATACCCAAACCTATATTAAAGATAAGCTGTTTGGTTTGTACAATGGGGATGATGATATTATCTCTGTCACACTTATTTCCTATGAGGATGATCGGCTCTATCAGGTTGAAAATAATGATTTTTTTATAAACCATTATTTTCAAACACAAATAAAGAATACGGAAAAAACAGCGATTTTTGATGTGAATACATCAAATCATAGTTTTACATTTGCCCGTAATATCTTTCGATTCGAGGATCAAAAATTAGTTGGGAAAATTGAAATCCAAGTATCGTTTTCGCTAATTGATCATATTGCAACAAATTTGCAAAGTAATGGTGAGGAGGAGATCCTTCTTCTAGATAAGGAAGGAAATACCGTTTACACATTAAATTCAATGAAGCTGCGGAAGAATATTAGTGAAGAAATCTTGAGTTCATCTATGAAAGCAAATGATACAAATTATATAACAAAAGATAACGATTATTATTTCTATCAAAATTTAATGGGAGGACAAATTCAATTAGTGAAGCTAGTACCAGAAGAAGTAATGCGGGTTGGGGCAATATACATAGGGAGGACAGGGATTATTATCCTCCTAATCTCGATTTTACTTACGATTCTTCTCTCAATTCTCGTTTCAAATCAGGTTGCAAAACCGATTGTCTCCTTATCGAGAAAAATGGATCAGGTAGGAGAAAATAATTTTAATGTTCAAATCGAAACGAGACGAACAGATGAAATTGGTCATCTTCAACGAAAATATAAAGAAATGATTACTAGAATTAAAGATTTAATAGAGAAGGATTATAAGCGTGAAATGGAAAACCGGGATGCACAATTTCTTGCATTACAATCGCAAATTAATCCACATTTTTTATTTAATACACTTCAAGTTATCTCTGGAATGGCATTAAAGAATAAAGCGAAGGACATCTATGAGATGACACAAAAGCTTGCGTTCATGTTTCGCTATATAACCGATAAGCGAGGAGATCTCGTGCGAATGAAGGAAGAGGTCAACCATTTAAATAATTATTTATATATACAAAAGGTGAGATTTGGAGAAAACCTCTCTATCCAGCTTTTTGTCGATGGGGCTGTAAAAGAGGGACTCATTCCCTTATTAACACTTCAGCCGATTATTGAAAACTCATTTAAACATGGATTTGAATCTAAGCTTGAAAAGGCAGAATTAAAAATCGATATTCAAATGGTTTTTGATGAAATTGAAATCGCTATCATAGATAATGGAGTCGGTATGTCAGAACAAATATTAGCAGAAGTAAGAGAAAAACTTATTTTTGATACGGATACACAGCATCGAAGTATTGGGCTGCGAAATGTAAATAATCGAATCAAATTATATTTTGGTAAAGAATACGGAATAGAGATAGATAGTGAGCAATCAGAATTTACTAAGGTAATAGTGAGAATTCCTTATCGAAATGGGAGTGAACTAAGTGAGCACTTTATTAATCGTAGATGATGAAAGCTGGGCAAGAGAATCAGTGAAAGCGTTAATAAATCATGATGAAATTGGGATTACACAAATAATTGAGGCGACTAATGGAATGGAGGCAATAGAGTTTATTAATTCATTAAAGCCTGATTTTATTATAACAGATATGAAAATGCCTGGTATGGATGGAATTCGTTTACTAGATATATTAGTGAAGGAATACCCTGACATTTTGGCGATTGTCCTGAGCGGCTATCAGGATTTCATGTATACAAGGCAAGCGATTAAGTCTGGGGTTATTGAATATTTACCAAAGCCTGTAGATGAAACGGAACTAAATGATGCATTAAGAAAAGCAATTTTTACGAAACGGAAAAAACAAGAGCAACAAATAGGATATCCATTTTTAATTGGTGAGTTCATTGAACTTGAGGAACTAATTAGCCCGTTTCGTCGCACACTTTCCTTCTCTTTTAAAGAACTTAATGCAACGCAACTCTCGAATAGTGTAAACCACTTTATTCCTAAAGTTGATGCTCGATTAAGGCATGATTCTTCTTTCATCGCCTATTTACACCAGTTGTTTTTAATAGTACTTGAAGAGATGCTAAAGGAGCATAAAGTGAAACTTGAAGATGTCGGCTTAAATTGGAATCAATTATGTTATCAAGGGAAGAGAACATTTGAGGATGAAATAACGTTTCTTCAGCAAATTGGTGAACAAGTAATTATTGCAATTGATACTATTCGTAAGCAAAAATCAAAAATTAATTTGGATGAAATTAAACAATACATTGATGACAACTTTACATTAATGAATATGTCACTTGATGTTATTGCGAAGAAATATTTTGTAAGTAAGGAATATTTAACAACAGCGTTTAAGAAAAAGTACGGCTGTAATGTGACAGAATATATTATTTCAAGCCGTATGGAAATGGCAAAGCAACTCATTTTAACAACGACATTACAATATAAGTCAATCGCAGAAATGGTGGGATATGAAGATGTTTCATACTTTTATCGAGTATTCAAAAAGTATTATGGGACTTCACCAGGGAAAATCAGAAAAAATTAAAATAATACAAATGTAAGCGTTAAAATAGTCAATTCCGTTAAATGAAATATCCAATTATGATAAAAACAGAAAGGGGAGTTGAAAATGAAAAAAGCGCTTACATTGATAGTGGCATCGATTTTCTTTGTTGGTTTGTTAGCTGGTTGTAACTCTAGTAGCTCTACAAACAGTGGTGAAGGTGGAGAGGGAGAAAAAGTAGAATTAAAGGTATTTATTGGACAGCCTCGTTTTAAGGAGCAATATGAAACATATATCGACCAGTTTGTTAAAAAACAAAAAGAAGAAAAAGGTCGTGAAGTAACAGTCAAACTTGAATTACCGAGTGTAAATGAAGCAGACCAGCTGCTGAAAACACGTCTTGCTTCAGGGGATAGTCCAGATGTTTTTGCGATTCATGCAATAAACGATATTCCAGTATATGATAAAGCAGGTTACTTAGAAGATTTAACAGGGGAACCATTCGTTGATAAGCTTTATGACACAGTGAAACCAATGGTAACAAGAAATGATAAAGTTCTTGCAGTACCACTTGAAACACTTCAATGGGGCTTTCTCTATAACAAGGATATTTTTGAAGAGAATGGGATTGAAGTTCCAAAAACATTAACAGAAATGAAAGCGGTTATAAAATCGCTAGAAGATAAAGGGATTACACCATTTATTAGAGCTTATAAGGATTCGTATATACCACAGCTATTCCTACCATTAACTGTAGGAGCATTAGAAAGCACGACAAATAAAGGCTTTATTGACAAAATGAATAAAGACGAGGCTTCATTTGCTGAATTAGAAGGAATGTTTGACATCATTGATCTTGTTCATGCTCATGGAACAGACCGCCCATTTGAAGTAGGTCAGGACCAAGGTGCAGCTGCATTTGCCAGCGGTCAAGCAGCGATGTGGGTTCAAGGACCGTGGATGGCTGAATCAATGTTAGCAACGAATGAAAATTTTAATTTCGGTGTTGCTCCACTTCCGATAAATGATGATGAAAATGCAACACTTATTAACTTAGGTGCATCAACATCTTTAGCTGTTTCAAAGGTTAGTAAAGTAAAAGATGTTGCGAAGGATTTCGTAAATTATATTTTAGATGATAAAGATTCGAGTGCATTTTATGAAAGCTTAGGCTTTAACCCGATTTCTGATATTCATACGTTTGAAACATATCCATGGTTAGAGGAATCATCAAAGTATGTAGCTGAAGGTAAAGTATATGAAGATCCAACTATGCCATCTGCAGTTAAGTCACAGTCTGAAAAATTACTACAAAGCTATTATGCTGATGATATTTCGCAGGAAGAGGTAATTGAAGGGTTAGACAGAGCATGGCAAGAAGCAAATAAGGTGAACAACTAACTACTAATTAAGTGAAAGACAGTTTAAATAGCTGTCTTTCATTCTATAGTGCAATAAATGCTTGATTGAAAGGGTGAGAGTTATGCCGGTTACAGAGCTAAAAACGCCTGTTAAAGAAGCCGTTTCGACGAAAAAAACACTATTCAAGAGGAAACATTTAAGCTTAATTCTATTTGTCCTACCTGCATTCGTTTTTTACCTTATCTTTCTGTTCATTCCAACAGTTGGGGCGGGAATATACAGCTTTACAGATTGGAACGGTTTAAATCAATCGTATAACTTTGTTGGAATAAGTAATTATATTGAAGCATTTCAAGATGATAAAGCGTTTAGGCATTCGTTTATATTTACGTTAAAATATACAATCTTCGTATTTATCATACAAAATGTCGTTGCATTATTTTTAGCATTATTAATTGAATCTAGAAGAAAGTCAAAAGGCTTTTTCAGAACAATTTTCTTCATGCCTAATATGATTAGCTTGATTATTTCCTCATTTATGTTCTCGTTTATTTTTACAAATGTTTTTCCAGAGCTATCAAAGCAAGCGGTGTTCTCAATTTTAGACCAGTCTTGGATTGGTGATCCTAAGGTTTCCTTTTACTCGATATTGATTGTCTCGCTATGGCAAGGGATTGGCTATATGATGGTCATTTATATGGCAGCTCTACAAGGTGTTCCAAAACAATTAAAAGAGGCAGCGATGATTGATGGAGCAAATATATTCCAAAGAGTCACTCATGTCATTCTTCCAATGATTATGCATGCGATTACGATTTGTTCATTTTTAACATTAAATGGAGCGTTTAAAGTATTTGATGTTGTCTATGCATTAACGCAAGGGGGACCTGGAACTTCTACTCAAGTAATGGCGTTGAATATTTACGAGGAAGCATTCTCGAATAATTTCAGATTTGGCTATGCAAATGCGAAAGCAATGATTCTATTTCTCGTCGTCTTAGTGATTACGTTAATCCAAGTAAGTGTGCTAAAACGCAAGGAGGTAGAAGCATGAGAAAAAATGTTCCGTTATCGATTACGATTAATCTTATTTTAACTGTTTGTGCAGTTATCTCGTTTTTCCCGATTTATATGGCCATTATTAACTCGTTTAAAACACAAGGAGAAATTTTTACTTCTGTATTAGCTTTTCCGACATCATTTTCCTTTGAAAATTATATTGGTGTTTTCGAAGAGTTAAATTTACTTGGTAGTGCGTTTAATACATTGATTGTAACTGTCATTGGGTTAGCGGGAATAGTCTTTTGCGGCTCACTTGCTGGTTATAAATTAGCAAGAACATCTGGGAAGCTTAGTGGATTGTTCTTTATGCTATTTATTGCTTCAATGCTCGTTCCATTCCATTCAATTATGATTACGTTAAGTCAAATGGCAAAAGGTCTTGGCTTACAAGGCTCATTATATGGACTTGGATTAATTTATATTGGTCTCGGTGTAAATATGGCTGTTTTTCTTTACCATGGATTTGTGAAATCGATTCCGAAAGAGCTAGAGGAAGCAGCGAAAATTGATGGCTGTAATGATTTTCAAATTTTCATTCGGATTATTTTCCCATTACTGAAACCAATTACAGCAACGATATTAGTTCTTAACGTTTTATGGCTTTGGAATGATTTTCTTTTGCCGCTAATCATGCTAACAGATGTAAATAATTATACGTTAATGTTATCGATTAACTCGTTATTCGGACAATATGTCGCAGATTGGCCAAAAATTTTAGCAGCACTCGTGTTAACAGCACTTCCAGTTATTGTGTTCTATGGCTTTTTCCAAAAATATATTCTCGATGGAATTGCAGATGGGGCGATTAAATAAGGAGAGATAAGTAATGAAGAAATTATTATATGGTGTTGCTTATTATGATGAATATATGCCGTATGAACGGCTTGAGACAGACATTCAAATGATGAAGGAAGCAGGCATCAATGTTGTTAGAATTGCTGAATCAACGTGGAGCACACATGAACCGCAAAATGGGATATTTGACTTTCGCTCAGTAAGTCGAGTGCTTGATGCGATGTATAAAGCAGATATTCAAGTTATCGTTGGCACCCCAACTTATGCGGTACCAACTTGGATGGTAAAGGAGCATCCTGAAGTATTAGCTATTACAAAGAACGGACCTAAGGAATATGGGGCAAGACAAATTATGGATATTACAAATCCTACTTACCTGTTTTATGCAGAAAGAATCATTAGAAAATTGATGGACCATGTAAAGGATCATCCAGCAATAATCGGTTATCAAATTGATAATGAAACAAAGCACTATGATACAAGTGGACCGAATGTCCAGCAGAGATTTATCAAATATTTAAAAGAGAAATTTAAAACAACAGACGCATTAAATGATGAGTTTGGTCTTGCCTATTGGAGTAATAATGTCAATGCTTGGGAAGATATGCCTTCAGTTATTGCAACAATAAATGGTAGCCTCGGTGCCGAGTTTTCAAAATTTCAACGAAAGCTTGTCGACGACTTTTTGGCATGGCAGGTTGAAATTGTTAAGGAATATCGAAAGGAAGGACAGTTTATCACACAAAACTTTGACTTTGAATGGAGAGGCTATTCCTATGGTATCCAGCCAAATGTTAATCATTTTTCTGCCTCAAAGCCATTCGATATCACAGGTGTAGATATTTATCACCCATCACAGGAAGATTTAACAGGGATTGAAATTTCCTTCGGAGGTGATGTTGCTCGTTCAACAAAACAGCAAAATTATCTTGTCGTTGAAACCGAGGCACAAGCCTTTTCAAATTGGACACCCTTTCCAGGACAACTTCGGTTGCAAGCGTTTAGTCATCTTGCATCTGGGGCAAATATGGTTTCTTATTGGCATTGGCATTCTATTCATAACTCCTTTGAAACTTATTGGAAGGGATTATTAAGTCATGATTTACAGCCTAATCCTGTTTATCATGAGGCGAAAACAATCGGGGCCGATTTTAAGCGCTTATCAGCAAAGTTAATTAATTTAAAAAAGAAAAACAAAACAGCAATTCTTGTTAGTAACGAGTCTTTAACAGGGCTAAGTTGGTTTAAGTTTAATCACCATTCTGAGTTAAATTATAACGATATTGTCCGACTTATTTATGATGAACTTTATAAAATAAATGTTGAGGTCGATATCATACATTCTGAAACAGACAATCTAGCAGACTATTCCTTGATTATCGTACCTTGTTTGTATGTTGCTTCAGATGAATTATTAGAAAGACTTAATCAATATGTATATAACGGCGGCCATGCGGTATTCACGTTCAAGTCTGGGTTTACAAATGAAAATCTAAAGGTAAGAACTAGCTCACAACCTGGAATTATTGAAAAAGCATGTGGTGTTCAATACCAAATGTTTGTAGAACCTAAAAATGTGAAGCTAACAAATCATTCATATGATATAGCTGAAGATAAAAATGAAGTTCATACGTGGATGGAGCTGCTCACTCCGACAACAGCAAAAGTACTTGCTACATATGACCATCCAGCATGGGGAGAGTATGCAGCGATCACTTGTAATGAATACGGCAAAGGGTTTGCCACATATGTGGGCTGTATTGTTTCAAGCGAAACAATGTCTGAGATATTAATAGATGCGGTTAAGAGGGCAAATATATGGAGACAGGAACAACAATTTCGGTTTCCCGTTATTATTAAAAGTGGTTTAAATGATGCTGGTCATGAAATGAAGTATTTCTTTAATTACTCATTTGAAGAACAAAGCTTTGCTTATCCATTTCCTGAAAGCGTTGAATTACTAGAAGATGTAACCTATCAAAATGAGGAAATGATTAAGATAAGTCCTTGGTCATTTAAAATTTTTGAAGTGAAGGAAACGGTGAGAACCAATAAGTAATAAATGGATTTCAACGAGAAAAACACAACATTTGGTGTGAGTGATATTGCCTTGGAGTGGTATAGCCTAAATGAAGAGCGAAATATACATGTTCATTAGAAGCAGAATCATTTCATACAATTGTATTTGAATAAATATGTGAAAGAGGAGATTAGATGAAGGGAATTCCAGTTGCTATTCAAATGTTTACGTTACGTGATGAAAGTGAAAAGGATTTTGTTGCTACGTTGAAAAAGGTTGCAGAACTAGGATTCGATGGTGTTGAATTTGCTGGGTTCGGAAACCTAACTGCAAGTGAAGTAAAATCTTTATTAGATGAGTATCAGCTACAAGCGGCATCAAGCCATGTTCCACTTGAACAATTAAAAGCAAATCTACCAAACGTGATTGAAGAGCAAAAAATAATTGGTAGTAACTATATCGTTTGTCCATATCTATTGCCAGAGCAACGAGCGGAAAAGGATTACAAAGAGCTAATCCCATTATTAAATCAGATTGGTGAAGCATGCTATCGTGAAGGTATAACGTTTTGTTATCATAATCATGACTTTGAGCTTGAAAAACTTTCAGATGGCAGAACAGCTTTACAAGCGATTTTAAACGATACAAATCCTGATTTTGTTAAAGCGGAATTTGATATTTATTGGCTGACAAAGGTTGGTCAACAACCGGTAGAATGGATGAATGAGTATCAAAATCGAACACCTCTTGTTCATTTAAAGGATATGACATTAGACGAAGAGAAATTTTTTGCTGAACTTGGAACCGGTGGTGTTGATTTAGATGCAGTGTTACAACTTGGAGAGAAAAATGAGGTCAAATGGTGGGTCGTTGAACAGGACATGACGAAAAGAACACCATTTGAAAGTATTGAAATAAGTATTCAATATTTGAAATCTAAATTACCGTATTTAGTTTAAAAGAATAAGTCGTTACAGTTTAAGGATATCATGACTCTAAATAATGAATAATCATTTCGGATTAAGTAATGTAAATCTTTAAAAATATTCAAAAAATCTACTTGAAGCGTTCATAAGAGTTTGATAAAATGAAATCAATCAAAAAGGCTATGTGTAACTGGCGAAACACGGATCACCGTGAGGGAGCACATAGTGTCGTAGCCGTTCGCCTGGGCAGAGGTAGGGAAGTTTTTTCCTTACCTCTTTCTGTTTGTTAGGGGATGATATTTTAAGTTGAAATTACGGAAAAATTGCCTTATTGTAGTATAATACAAATATTCTTAAAATTTAAAATTAACACAAAGGAAAGAGGAGAAATCTAAATGAGTACTACAACGTTAGAAACAGTAAAAACAATTAAAACCTTAAACAATATTGCCCAAGTAGGACTTAATGTTTTCAATAAAGAAGCATACACAATCGATAATGAAAGTGAAAATCCTGACGCAATCGTTCTTCGTAGTTTTAACATGCACAATATGGAATTCGGTGAAAACTTAAAAGCAATTGCTCGTGCAGGAGCTGGTGTAAATAATATCCCTGTCGACAAATGTACAGAACAAGGAATTGTTGTTTTTAATACACCTGGAGCTAACGCAAATGCTGTAAAAGAAATGGTTCTTACTACATTAATGGCTTCTTCTCGTAACCTTTTTGCTGGTGTTGCTTGGACTAAAACGCTTGAAAATGAAGGAGAGCAAATTCCTAAATTAGTTGAAGCAGGTAAAAAACAATTTGTTGGTAAAGAAATTAAAGGAAAAACATTAGGGGTAATCGGTTTAGGTGCAATTGGTGCTTTAGTAGCAAATGATGCTCTTGGATTGGATATGGATGTTATCGGATTCGATCCATTTATTTCTGTTGATACTGCATGGAACTTATCTCGCAAAGTACAACGAGCAATGTCACTTGAACAATTGTTTGCAAACTCTGATTATATTACTGTACATGTTCCACTTACAGATGATACTAGAGGAATGTTTAATAAAGAAACGTTCAGCATTATGAAAGATGATGTTCATATTTTCAACTTCTCTCGCGGAGAGCTTGTTAACGAAGAGGATATGAAGGCAGCATTAGAAAGCGGAAAAGTAGGCAAATATATTACAGACTTCCCAAATGAAAATGTTTTAAAGATGAAAAATGCTGTTCCAATTCCACATCTTGGAGCGTCAACTCAAGAATCTGAGGAAAACTGTGCGGTTATGGCTGCTCGCCAAGTTAAAGAATATTTAGAAACAGGAAACATTAAAAACTCAGTGAACTTCCCAAATGCATCTTTACCATATACAGGGAAGTGCCGTGTTGCTGCATTCCATAAAAACGTACCAAATATGGTTGGCCAATTAACTCAGGCAATTTCAAGCTTCAATTTGAACATTGCTGACATGGTAAACCGAAGCCGTGGTGAATATGCGTATACAATGATTGATATTGATAATAAAATTAATGGTGATGTTATTCCTGGCTTAGCAGAAAAAATTAACCAAATCGAAGGAATTGTTACAACTCGTATTATTTAAGCAATGAACATTCCTTTTGAAAAATGCCTCAACTCTAAATGGGTTGGGGTTTTTTGATGGGGAAATTTAAGTGAATTAATTATTCGGTTAATATGGTAGTAGCCAATTACTATCGAATAATCAACATTTTAACATGCATTGGCACGGAGCTTATTGTCATAATACTAGTATTTATTAGTTACTTCTCTTTTTTTTCGCGCCAATTCGTCATAATAGATTTGGCAATTACATTATAAACATATTTATCATCGAGAAAATAATTCTATATGTCATACAAGAACATTGAGATATATCGACGGAAAATGTAATATAATGAATTATCAATAAAAAGAGAGCGCTACCAATTGGGGGGATACAGTTGGAAAAGACGAAAGCCAAATACAGAACACTAATTGTTGATGATGAATTATTAATCAGACAAGGGATCAAACATTATTTGAAATGGGATGAATTTCAGATTGTTGGTGAGGCTGCAAATGGGAGAGAAGCGCTTGAATTGATAGAGTCATTGAAGCCACATATTGTTCTTACAGATATTGTAATGCCGATTATGGATGGGGAGGAATTAACAAGAGTAATAAAGGAGAAATATCCTCATATTGAAGTCATTATTCTTAGTAGTTTCGGAGAATTTCATTATGTTCGTTCAGCTTTTCAATGTGGTGTTGTCGATTATATTTTAAAGCCGAATTTGAATTCTGAAGAGCTGCTTTCTGTTTTAAAAAAGGCGGCAAAACGAATTCCAGAATTATATCTGAATGCACCTAACAACATTATAGGCAGTTCAATTGAACATTTTCTCGAAAAAGTACTCGCTGGTCATGAGGTGAGGAATGAACTAATAGCTACAGAATATTTTCCGTATCAAACCTTCTTTTTGCTAGGAATCGACATGAAGCAAATTGAATCCTCTTCTATTTCAACTGTAAACGAAAAAGTAAGCTCATTATTACAAGCGCATGAGATAGCTTTTTATCCAATTAAAACGGAAGTCCAAAAAGTCATAATCTTTTTGATTCATTCAAGTAATGATTTATCGATTCAACCGATAATTTTTGAACTAACTGAATGGCAGGAAAAAATCGGAATTGTCAAAAGTGATCCATTTGAACAAATAAACGAAATGAGATCATTTTTCGATAGCCTGTTAAGCTTAATACAATATCGGTTTTATTTTCCGGATCATAAGTTACTTGTTCAACAAGATTTACCCGCAACTAACCAAGCTTGTCAGTCCTTTAACTTAGAATGGTTTACAGAAGAATTAACACATGAAAGATTTGACTCTGCATTTACTTATTTAAAGCAATACTCTGAGTATCTATCAAGTCAGTATATGCTGGACATTTCCGAATATAAAGCTTTTTTTAGTAACATCATTTTTAATATTATTATTCTCTTAGGAAATATGAAATGTGAAATAAAGGAAGTCGAAAAAGAGAAATACTCCTATTTTAGAAAAATTGAAGATGCTTACAGTGCTAAAGATGTAATCAGCGTCTTATTTGAGTTCATTACAAAGGTTAATGAATGCTTACAACATCATTTGGAGGCAGGCCCTTCAAATATAAAAATTTTACTAGAATATATTGATAGACATTATATGGAGCCTCTGACATTAACGGGGGTGGCGAAACATTTTCATTTTAATCCCTCCTACTTATCAAATTATTTTTCGACTCATAACAAAGAAGGCTTTATTGAATATGTCAATAAAATACGGATTGAACAGGCATCAAAGAAGCTTCTTACGACAAATTTACCTATCTCTGAAATAAGTACAAGCGTTGGTTATTCAGACCACAGTTATTTTTGTAAAGTTTTTAAGAAACAAAAGGGGATTTCCCCAAGTGGATATCGACGAAAAATGAAATAGAAGTTGGGTTGATTATGAAAATACGAGATCTCTTAAAGCATAATAGTTTGTTTGTCATAATGTTTAACTTTACAATTATTAGTATTTTTTTCGTATCCTTTATCATTATTTGGACAACGATACGAATGTCAGAGGATTTCTTTATTGATAAATTCAGTATTACAAATACAAAAGTTATTAATCGAGTAAAGGGAGATTTTGAATCGTTTCATTCTTCAATTGTAACTGCTACAAATGAACTACTTAAAAGTGGTAATTTAAAAACGATCCTTACGTCAGAGCAAACAAATAAAGAACGAATGACTGCCTATTATAATTTAAATCTATTAATGGAGCGAGTTAAATCCACGGTTGATGGATATGATGTCAGTATTAATGTAATAGGGAAAAATGGAATTAGTTATTCGACTGATCGAACATATTGGCCAATTTCAGATGCTGAATTAAAGAATAGTAGGATTTCTAGTAACACATTAGATGAACCTAAAAAGCTTATGTATCAATATGATAAACGTACTCGCTTAAATACGAATCGAATCGGAGGTGCTTATATCGTTGCCTCGAAGGCATTTATGGAGAGATTATCAGGAAAAATATATGGCACGATGTATATTGCAATTCAAGAAAATGAATTTGCTAAGTTTTATTCAAATTTTACAAGCAAGGGAAATGACATCGTTTTAATAGATGGAAACGGTTTTATTGTATCAAGCAATCGAAAGGAGCTTATTGGTAAGAAGGATAAGGAATTATTGTCGCATGCAGAAACGTTAAAAAATAATACGAATCATTATGTAACAGAAGATTTTCTAGGGAAAGAGCACATCTTCTTTTCTGAATATTTGCTATCGTATGAAATGTACATCTTAAACATGATTGATAAGCATACTGCAATTCAAGGACTTGTAGATAAACGTGAGCTTGCTCAAACATTGCTTATTATATTTTTTGTCGTATTAATCGTAGTTTTTTTCGGGTCTAAAAAATTAACGAATAGTCTTTCAAGGTTAGTGAAGGAAATTGCTAATGTGTCGAAAACAAATTTTCATCAATCTATTTCCGTGCAAGGCACCTATGAAACAAGGAAAATCAGCATTGCATTTAATTCGATGCTTGAGGAGCTGCAGGATTATGTTGAAAAGCTCATTTCTATTCAAAAGCAAAAACGAAATGCTGAGCTAGCTGCACTCCAGCAGCAGATTAATCCACATTTCTTATATAACACATTAACATCGATTAAGTTTATGGTACAGCAGGGAAGCAAGGAGGAAGCAGAGGAAACGACAACGGCATTAATTTCGTTGCTGCAAAATACCGTTGGTCAAGTAAATGAAACAATAACTGTTAAGCAGGAAGTGGAAAACTTAAAAAATTATGTCTTTATTAATCAAAAACGTTATGGAACACGAATTCATGTTAATTATTTTATTGCGTCAGATTGTCAAGACTGCCTGATTCCAAAGTTAATTTTACAGCCATTTATTGAAAATGCTTTTTTTCATGGATTTAATCGGAAGCAAAATGGTTATATTCATGTTCTCATTTGGAGGGACCATGCAACATTGATTTGTGAGGTTGTTGATAACGGAGATGGGATGAGCTTGAGTAAGGGAGAGAGTGATTTACCGAATACAAATCGAAGGCAAGAACGCTTTACAGGTATCGGTATCCGTAATGTTCATGAGCGGATCCAACTAATATATGGTGAAGAATATGGTGTGTCAATTGAAAGTGAGCTTGATGAAGGTACAAAGATAAAAATTTCTCTCCCATTTGAAAATGATTCGAACTAGTACTACTTATTATATGTATGTTGTACTAGCTTTTTTTTGTCTTGTTTTTAAAATGAATAAAAAAATTCCTATTTTCTAAAAAACGTACAATAGATAAAAATGTTCAATTAGATGATTTCTAAAAATAACACAAAAACATAAAAATATTATCCTAATAGAATATAAACAAATTGTGCTACGATAAAATACGAGAGATTGATAACGCTTTCAATTTAAATTAAACGGGGGGAATTCGGGTGAAGAAAAAGATTATCACATTTCTATTAGCTAGTTTACTTTTATTGGCAGGTTGTTCTTCAGGTGCTAAGGAAAGTAGCTCCAATTCAGAGGAGCCAAAGGATTCAAATGAAATAACAATTTGGGCATGGGATCCGAAATTTAATATTAAAGCATTAGAAATCGCCGAAAAACATTATAAGACAGATAATCCCGATATTAAAATAAAGGTTATTGAAAATGCTCAGGATGATATTGTTCAAAAATTAAATACAAGCTTAAGTTCCGGGACAACAAAAGGGTTACCAAACATTGTTTTAATAGAAGATTATCGAGCGCAAAGCTTCTTGCAAGCATATCCCGATGCATTTCATAAATTAACAGGTACGTTTAATGTAGATGATTTTGCACCATATAAAATTGCCCCAACAAGTATAAATGGAGAGAACTATGGTTTGCCCTTTGATTCAGGTGTCGCTGGTCTTTACGTACGGACAGATTATCTAGAGGAAGCAGGATACACTGTTAGTGATTTACAAAATATTGATTGGAATAAATATATTGAAATTGGGAAGAAGGTAAAGGAAAAAACCGGGAAGTATATGCTTTCACTAGATCCAAATGATTTAGGAATCATTCGGTTAATGGCTCAATCAAGCGGGTCATGGTATTTAAAAGAGGATGGAACAACTCCAAATTTAGCAGGGAATGAAACATTGAAAGAGGCATTTAACATCTATAAACAATTATTAGATGCTGATATTGTTAAGCCGATCTCTGACTGGAATCAGCTCCTTGCTGCCTTTAATGGAGGGGAAGTTGCAACAGTGCCAACAGGAAATTGGATTACACCATCGATAAAAGCAGAGGCATCTCAATCTGGAAAGTGGGCAGTTGTACCGTTTCCTAAAATTGCAGAAATTCCAAGCTCTGTTAATGCATCGAATCTCGGAGGAAGCTCTTGGTATGTCCTTGATATCCCTGGAAAGGAAAAAGCAGTCGATTTTCTTACGAAAACTTTCGGATCAAATGTTGAATTTTATCAGGAGCTAGTGTCCGAAATCGGTGCGATCGGAACATATTTACCAGCAGCCGAAGGAGAAGCATATAAAGCTGCTGATGAATACTTTGGCGGTCAAGCGATCATAGCTGATTTCTCAAAGTGGACGGGGCAAATTCCGAAAATAAACTACGGCTCACATACGTACGCTATAGATGATATTTTAGTTGTTGAAATGCAAAACTATCTGAATGGAAAAGAGATTGACCAAGTGCTAGAGGATGCACAAAGCCAAGCTGAGGCACAAATTAAATAGAAAGGAACTTGCGTAAGAGGAGACGCCTCGGAAACTCGCATTTCTCGAAGACCAATTGGTGTTGAGATTGCTAATTTAGCAGGCGAGCCTTCCGAGGTGTTTTTAATAAAAAGAATGTATTGATACGGTTTAGCCTATTGTCTCACGAACTTTACCAATAGCAAGGAGTTGAAACCATTGCCAAACCTAAAAACAACAGCCTCAATTTCAACGAAACAATTAAGAACAAAAGCCTTTAAAGCAAATACGATAATTGGTTGGTCATTTATATTACTGGCAACATTGCTAATTTGTTTATTTTATTTTTACCCTATGGTTCAAGCATTTATTATGTCTTTACAATCTGGATCTGGTACAAACTTAACCTTTATCGGCTTTGATAATTATATTCGCTTATTTAAGGATCCAACGTTTCTAACAGCTGTAAAAAACACAGTTTTTTATCTTATTATTCAAGTCCCAGTAATGATTCTGTTAGCCTTGGTCATTTCTGTCCTACTCAATGAAAAAACGCTTAAATTTAAAGGGTTTTTCCGAACTGCCATTTTTTTACCTTGTGTCACATCATTAGTCGCTTATTCAGTTATTTTTAAATACTTGTTCGGACTTGATGGAATTTTAAATATGATGCTGCTGAAAAGCTCAATCATTTCTGAACCGATCCAATGGTTAACAGACCCGTTTTGGGCGAAAATTGCCATAGTAATGGCGATTACATGGCGTTGGACAGGATATAATATGATCTTTTACTTATCATCATTGCAAAACATTGATCATTCAATCTATGAAGCAGCTAAAATAGATGGAGCCTCCGCATTTCAACAATTTTTCAAAATTACGATCCCACTATTAAAGCCAATTATTTTATTTACATCGATTACATCAACAATTGGAACATTACAGCTATTTGATGAAGTAATGAATATCACAAATGGTGGTCCAGGTAATGCAACGATGACAATATCTCAATACATTTATAATTTATCGTTTAAATATACACCTGACTTTGGCTATGCAGCTACAGTGTCATACGCGATAGTGATTATGATCGTATTTTTCTCCATTATTCAATTTAAAGTGGCAGGTGATAGAAAATGAAAAACATAAAGAGGCTTATTAGCTATCTTATATTAATTACAGCAACAATTATTTCAGTATTTCCGTTCTTTTGGATGATTGTTAGTGCAACAAATAAGTCAGTGGATGTTACAAAGGGTAAGCTACTTCCAGGTACTCATTTAGTTGAAAACTTCAAAAACCTTCTTGAAACAATCGATTTAGTGCCTGCGTTAATGAATTCTGCAAAAATTTCAATCACAACAACGATCCTCGCATTAATTATTTCATCTCTTGCAGGCTATGGCTTTGAAATTTATCGCAGTAAAGCTAAGGATTTCGTATTCAATATATTATTAACCTCGATGATGATTCCCTTTGCTGCTTTAATGGTTCCATTATTTCAAATGTTTGGGATGATCTCTGAATCTATGCCATTTTTCGGAATCGATACATTGTCTGCCGCCGTATTACCATCGCTGACAACTGCATTTCTCATTTTTTTCTTCCGACAAAGTACAAAAATGTTTCCAAAAGATATTCTTGAAGCAGGTAGAATCGATGGCTTAAGTGAATTAGGTGTTTTTTTTCGCATATATATTCCAACAATGAAAACAACCTATGCAGCAGCTGCCATTATTACCTTTATGGCAAGCTGGAATAACTATTTATGGCCTTTAGTCGTTTTACAATCACCAGAAAACCAAACGATACCTTTATTAATTTCAACTCTTGGATCTGCTTATTCACCTGATTACGGAGTGATTATGACAGCAATTGTTATCGCGACATTGCCAGCAGCACTGATATTCTTCATTATGCAAAAACACTTTGTTGCTGGGATGATGGGATCTGTAAAATAATCTGGTAAGCGGAGAGATTAAAGCTCTCTGCTTTTTTAATAATTAACGTAATAATTTTATTATGCGATTTATGAATATGGTGTTATGCAAGAAGACGATATTTCCAAACGAAATGATGATTGACATTGAACCCTTTTCCTATTATGGTATTTTTATACACAAAACTTACTTCCGAGTAACATTACTATAAAGTAATAATTTCTGTTGTGGAGTAAAAACGTTTTGTTTTTAGGAAAGAGGTGACGAAAATGGTTATTAAGATTTTACAAATCATATTAGCACTTTTCATTGGAATTGGAGGGATCATAAAAGTTTTAAGAATTGATTTTCAAGTTAAGCATTGGCAGGAATATCAATATCCAATGTGGTTTCTTACCGTGACCGGGGTAATGGAAATTGTTGCGGCAATCGCCATTTTTACTGGGCTTTGGAATCATCTTTTTGCAATACTTGGTAGTGTAATTGTTATCGTATTTATGCTTGGGGCAATTTATACGCATATTATTAAAGTGCAACAGCCGCTTAGTACGGTTATTCCATCAGCAATTTGTTTAATCGTCTCAATTTATTTAATAATTTTCTATTATTAATTAACTTTTTATAAGGTATTTAAAATTGTGTTTAAAGGTAGCTTATTAAAGAATTGAATATTGTTTTGAAATTGGTATGGGGAAATCATGAAACTTAATAGATTATCACATTTTTTATTTAGATAAAAAACCCCTTAAGTATTTGAATCGTTTACTTAAGGGGGATTAGATATAGCTATGAATAATAAAGTGATATTAATTGTTCAAGCTCTATCACATTTTTTTGTTCAAAAGCATCCTTGTCTTCTTTTAAAGGGGATAGTGCTAATTCAATTAAATATTTTCTCGGTTCATTTTGATGAATTAGTTCGTTTTCAATAAAATCTAATAGCTCGATATATTTCTCGCTTTTTTGATGCTGAAATATATCCTTTTTCAAAATTAAAATGGTATGAGACAGTCTTTCCGTAAAATTTGTTTCAGTAATATTGTTAGTTTGCAATAACTTCTCTAGTAGCTCCGGATTAGTTAATTGCTCGTTTGTTTCTGCGAGCTCCTCGACGATATTTTCAATTCTCCTCACACTATAACGAACAACTTTATAAACGCTTGAAGGTGTATTATGGTTAACTAAGTAATATTTCATCATATGCGAAAGTATCCCGAGAAACATTAACGCACAATCTAGTAAGTAAGGTTTTTTATCAGTACCAAAGATTTCGGTGAACCGTTGAACAATCCAATGATACATCCTTAATTGTCCCTCATTAATAAATTGTTTTAATTCAATGTCCTTTGAAACAAGAACTTCCTCAAATAGATTAAATAATTTATTTTTTTTATTAGTATTTAATTGTAATTCAATTTGTTTAATAAATAACTCAATATCAGAAGGATCTTGTCCAATTAGGATTTTGTTTCGTTCTTTTTCTAGCTCATTGTATATTTCTTTAAAAATAGCGATTAATAATTCGTTTTTAGAAGAAAAATAATTATAAAACGTCCCTTTTGATATTCCGCTGTAATCCAATATGTCTTGAATCGAAGTTGCCTGAAATCCTTTATCAACAAACAATTGATGAGCCATTTTTATTACATGTTGTTTCCGATCGTTCATTTTATCACCTTTTATAATCATAATCCTTGACACTGAATATTGATACATTTATACCACAAGTACAATCTATATCATATCTTATTTATTAGGTTTTAACAAACTTTTTACATAATAGTAGGATTTAATTGTTGAAATAATTGTACCAGTAGTATATGATATAGCTTGCGTTTAAAAAACGGAAGTATAAATAAATGAACTCTACGTATAGAGGGGGAAATAAATATGGAACAACGAGAGAAACAAACAATCCGACCTAATTATGGAATCCTTTCGATTCTTATGATCGGTGCTTTCATTTCATTTTTGAATAATACATTATTGAACATTGCGCTACCATCAATAATGAAAGATTTGGATATTAATACATCAACGGTACAATGGCTAACGACTGGATTTATGTTAGTAAATGGAATTATGATTCCAACAACTGCATTTTTAATCCAAAAATATTCAGTTCGCCGTCTATTCTTATCTGCTATGACGTTATTTTTAATCGGTACAATCATAGCTGGTTATACTAGTTTCTTTCCAATTTTATTAGGAGGAAGAATGCTTCAGGCTTCTGGTTCAGCAATTATGATGCCGTTACTAATGAATGTCATGCTCGTAAGCTTCCCTATTGAAAAAAGGGGAGCAGCGATGGGAGTTTTTGGTTTAATTTTAATGGCAGCTCCTGCAATTGGTCCTACTTTATCAGGGTGGATCATTGAGCATTATGATTGGAGAATGCTCTTCCACTTCGTAACTCCAATTGCTCTTGTTATTTTATTAGTTGGATTCTTCTTACTTAAAGATAAGAAGGAAAAAGTGGATATTAAGCTTGATTTCATTTCACTAATTTTATCAAGCATTGGTTTTGGTGGAATTCTTTATGGATTTAGTTCAGCTGGTGATAAAGGCTGGGATGACCCACAAGTATATTTGACAATTATTATTGGTGTTATTTCATTAATTACATTTATTTTACGCCAAAGAAAGCTTGAGCTACCTATGCTTAACTTTGGAGTATTTAAATATCCGATGTTTGCATTGTCATCATCGATTTCTATGGTCTTAAATATGGCGATGTTTTCAGGAATGCTCCTTCTACCGATTTATGTGCAAACAATTAGAGGAATTACTCCATTTGATGCAGGATTAATGATGCTTCCAGGTGCATTAGTTATGGCGCTAATGTCTCCGATAACAGGAAGATTATTTGATAAATTCGGTGGGAAAGTACTTGCTCTTACAGGGTTAACAATTACAACAATTACAACATATCTGTTTAGTACGTTAACATTTGATACAACCTATACATTCCTTATGGCGCTTCATGCGGTTCGTATGTTTGGAATTTCGATGGTTATGATGCCTGTATCAACAAATGGTTTAAACCAATTACCAGCACGCTTCTATCCACATGGAACGGCAATGAATAATACGTTGAACCAAGTATCTGGTGCAATTGGAACAGCATTATTAGTAACGATTATGTCTAATCGTACTGAATCTTCCTTAGCAACTTTAACTGCTGAGGCAAAGGAAAAGATGACTGGTCAACCAACACAAGAAGCACTTGCACAGATGCAACAGCAAATTGGTTTCCAAGCGATGATAGATGGTATAAATTTTGCATTCTTCATTTCAGCGTTTATCGCTGCTGTCGCGCTAATTCTGGCGTTCTTTATCAAGCGTTCAAAACAAGCTGAAGATCCAATGGGAAAACAACCGTCTGAAAAAAAGGCCGTTACAAAATTAGCTGAGAATTAAGTTATGAAACGCGTTATTCACGTTAAATAGTGATAGCGCGTTTTTTATCATTTATTATGAAGCGTGATATTTTACATAATGTCTATATTATGTTACATCTGAAATAGTAGGACAAAATAAATAGATTGTTGCACCTAGGATTAGGTCAATAGTAGGGGGCTACTTAATGGAACTAGGAATAAGCACGTTTGTTGAAACGACACCTAATGTTGTTACGGGTGAAGTTATCAGCCATGCCCAACGAATTCGTGAGGTTGTAGAGGAAATTGTTCTTGCCGATCAAGTTGGTTTAGATATTTTTGGGGTTGGGGAGCATCACAGAAAAGATTATGCAGCATCCTCACCAGCGGTTGTACTTGCTGCAGCAGCATCTCAAACAAAACGTATTAGATTAACGAGCGCAGTGACAGTGTTATCTTCTGCTGATCCAGTAAGAGTATTCCAAGACTTTTCAACATTAGATGCGATTTCAAATGGGCGAGCTGAAATTATGGCTGGAAGAGGATCGTTTATCGAATCCTTCCCACTTTTCGGCTATGATTTACAAGACTATGATGAATTGTTCGAAGAAAAGCTTGAATTATTGTTAAAAATTAGGGACTCTGAGAAGGTAAGCTGGAATGGTAAGCATCGACCAGCAATTAATAATTTAGGTGTATACCCACGACCTGTGCAGGATCCCTTACCAGTTTGGATAGGTAGTGGTGGTAATTCAGAATCAGTTGTTAGAGCAGGTCTATTGGGGTTACCACTTGTACTTGCGATTATTGGAGGTAGCCCGGTACAGTTTGCCCCGTTAGTCGAGCTTTATAAAAAGGCAGTTGCTCATGCTGGACATGATCTTTCAAAACTTGCAGTTGCCTCTCATTCTCATGGCTTTATTGCAGAAGATACTGAATTAGCTGCAGATAAGTTTTTTCCATCAACACAACAGGCAATGAATGTCCTTGGAAAAGAACGCGGGTGGGGACAGTATACAAGAGCAAGCTTTGATGCAGCACGTAGCTTCGAAGGTGCACTTTATGTTGGTGACCCGAAAACTGTTGCTGATAAAATCATTCATTTACGTAAAAATGTTGGGATAACACGTTTTATGCTCCATGTTCCAGTTGGGACAATGCCACATGACGATGTAATGCGAGCAATCGAGCTTTTAGGAAAAGAAGTTGCACCAATCGTTAGAAAGGAAATTGCTAGATGGGAAGCAGAAAAACAGTGAAATAATTTCTCGCTTTTCTACAAACAGTTTCTAAATGATTATATTTAATCTTTATATGCTTTTAGATACATCACTAATTAGAAAGTGGTGTATTTTTTATGGCTTTTTATTTATTGATGCTTTAATTATCGACCTTTCATTAGCCGAAACATTTGCTTATCTAGTGAAATTTGGTTGATGATTATCATATTGTCTATTGATTTAAGAGGTAGATATTTAGTACTATGGAGTTTTAAAGGTGAATGAAATTAGAGCAACTTTGTTTAAGACTATAGATTTAGGTGAAGATATGATAAAAAAATTCGAATCCAGGAAAAATAGTATAGGTCGTAAGTATCTTTTAAGAACAGGATTTTCGGCAATCATATTTATTGTTTATATGCTCATTAATTTTATATATATAGTTGGAGTTATTAACGAGCATAAAAAAATCCAAAAAGAATTAGATAAACTAGACGAACATTTATCAGATTTATATATATCTGTTATCAACCAGGAAACAGGACAAAGAGGGTTTATTCTAACAAATAATCATGACTTTTTACAGCCGTATCATGAAGGAAAGGTTGTTTTCAGAGGACAAGAAAAGCAATTAAACCATTATCTTGATGTATATCCGCAATTTTCCGAGCATATACAAGATACGATTAAAAAGGGTGAATATTGGACTAACAATTACGGAGAACCACAAATTCAAATGAGTAAATTGGGAGAAAAGCCAAGTGAAGATTCTCTTAAAAAAGGTAAAATAGCATTTGATACTTTTCGGGAATCGTATCAAATTACACATCAATTTGTGGAAAAAAAGAAAATTAATCTAGAAAATGCTTTTTATAATAAATTAATCCTTATGTTCTCGTTAACCTCCTTATTTTCTGTTCTTGTTCTTCTCTTTATTTGGTACCGTATGTTTATAGAATTTAGGTCAATCATCACTCCAATTATTTTATTAAGTCATTGTGTGAAAGATTATACACAAAATATTTTTTCGACAAAGCCTCCTTTGTATAAAGCGAAGGATGAGCTTGGAGATTTAATTTCGAACATTGAAACGATGAGACTTGAGCTTGAAATGAATATGGATTATATGGAAAAAAAGGCCTATACAGATGGGTTAACTGGTGTTTTTAATCGAAGATATTTTGATAAAATACTTCATAATGAGTGGGAGCGTCAAAGACGATTAGCAAATAAAATATCAATTATTCTTTTTGATATTGATTATTTTAAAAAATTCAATGATAAATATGGGCATGTTGCTGGAGACGATTGTTTGAAAAAAGTAGCGGAAAAGATGCAGGAGCTATTTCACCATTCATCTGATGTTCCAGTTCGGTATGGTGGAGAAGAATTTGCAATTTTATTGCTTGAGCAGGAAGAGGAAAAAGTTTTATATAAAGCTGAACAACTAAGGAAAGAAATCGAATATTTAAATATTCCTCATGAAGATTCTAATGTATCTAATTGGATTACAATTAGTGTCGGAATTGCAACAGTTATACCAAATGAGCATCTTGAGATTAAGTCATTTATCAATCGAGCTGACAAGGCGTTGTATAAATCTAAATTAAGTGGACGTAATCAAGTGAATTCTTCCACCTACTAGAATTCTTACTTATAGGAAAAAAGAGTAGAAATTTATCTGAAAACTTAGTGTTCAAGACGAATAAAATAATTGAAATTAAGTTAATAATGTTTTTTACCTTAGGTGAGAAAAATTTTCGCGTGAGCATTATCATTAGGTTTATTCTTTAGCGAAGGAGGGGCTGTCTTGAGATGTGGAGCAAAATGTTTTTTGGTAGAAATAGAAGTAAAGGGAGATAAGGATATTAAATCAGTCAACGCAAGAACACCTGTAGAAGCAAGAAAAACGATTCGCAATGATTATGGAAGAGAGGCTGAAATTATATCAGTTACCGAAGCAAATAAGAATTGAATGTACATCAAAGACGAAGGAATTTATTGCAACTAGTATATTAACATTATTATTGCTATCGTTTTTCATTGTTAATTTTTATGAAAAATACCTCTTTTCTTATATGTGGGTGCTATTTACCGCTGATATCTAAAATTTTGCTTTTTTAAAATATTTATGTTTGAAAGCATACTTAGCATTATAAATCTTTTAATAAATTCAAACGGTTAAGAATTAAGTAAGGATTTAATACGAGTTTCGTAGCAGGTATCATTGAGGGGCATACATGCAAAGTGTATACTTAACTAGTAAACTCATTAATTAACAGGAGGAATCATCGTGGTATTTAAACCTAAAGCTATCTTCTTAGATATGGATGGGACTATTTTAAATCATTATAATAAGGTAAGTTTACATACAAAAGAAATCATTGATGCTATACGTAATAATGGGACATATGTTTTTATAGCGACTGGTCGATCATATGATGAAATTGAAGCTGTAGTCCCTGAAGGATTCGAGGTTGATGGTTATATTACATCAAACGGAATGGCAGGATATATTGGGGAGGAGATTGTTTTCGAACATTCCCTTTCACGCGAATTAGTTGAAGCAGTAATTAACAAAGCTCGAGATTTTAAAATCTATTATGAGCTTTTCCCTTATGGAGCATCGCGAATTACATTAAAACAGGACAAGCAGTATGTTTTGGATGAAATACGTGATCCAAAACCAGAAAGTGTTGGAATTAATGAATGGCTTTCCCGTAAGCAAGCGATAAAAGAAGAAATTGATTGGGCAGAGGAATTAGTAGGGAATAAATTCTCTAAATTTTATTTTTTTGCTAGAACAAAGGAGCATATTAAGCAATGGATTAATGAGCTTGAGCAATTAAAGAAGGAAATTGACTTTTCAATGTCACCCTCCTCACTGCATAATGTTGAATTAATGGTTGCCGATGTAAATAAAGCAACAGGTATTCAGCAGATGCTTACAAGATTTAATCTATCAGAGAAAGATATTATGGCAATTGGAGATAGCAACAATGATATTCCAATGCTCCAATATGTGGGCTTTGCTGTTGCAATGAAAAATGCACCAGAACATATTAAAGAACTTGCCAATGAAGTAACTGATTTCACTTGTGATGAAGATGGTGTTTATCATTATCTTAAATCACGATTATTTTAGTAGTATAGATGTGAATTAATTTTTAGTAGCTGTCTTTGAATGAGAGACAGCTTTATTGTTTCAAAATGATTTTTAGTCTAAAAAAAGTAATCATTGTCCAATGCGTTTTATCTGTTAAATATTGATTATTATAGTGAAGTAAGTTGTTGGTGGGAAAATCATTCTTTGTTTCACCCTCCTGGTAAAAAATGAACTTTTAACCTAAGCATTTTGCCTGCATATACTTTTAATAGCACGGAAAATGTGATTGGTGGGATGATGATACATGAAAGAGCAGAGATGGTTAACATGTTATCCAAATAATTGGTATATTGCAGGTAGAAATAGTTTTTATGATGCAGGTAAGAGTATGGAAAATGTCGCTAGAGATCCTTTTACCTATCAGGATTCGAGGTGGCAAGGAACCTATCGAAGACAAATGAACACCATTTTAGCACAAAAAATTGGTGATGTTGATGGAGATGGGGTAGGTGATCACGTCATTCTTTCCGGTAGAAAAACACCAGATAGTCCATATTTACAAGATCTTACCTTGGTTGTACAAAATGGACGTACTCAAAAGCAAACACAAATCCCATTACAACATAATCAAGGTTATAATCCAACCTTATTTCTTGGTGACTTTACAGGTGATAGAGCGGAGGATATTTTAGTCATTTCTGACACGGGTGGAAGTGGTGGAACAATTTATGCAGAATTGTTTATGTACCATCGTGGACAATATAAAGAGATTTTTCATGATGAAGAATTCAATAAAAGGTTTAAGTATAATGTAGCTTATCAAGATCACTATAAAGTGAATGTAACTAGCCTTGAATTAAAGGAAAAGTATATTCTTGATTTACAGTATAAGGGAACTGAATATTTAAACGAAATATATACTAATCAAGGAAAGTTAAAGAAGCCGATCAATGGATGGGTCAATCCATTATCAGGACTTTATCCAATTGATTTTAATCGAGATGGGATTTATGAGCTTTTGGCCTATCAAAGAATTGCAGGTCAATACAATGCAGATTCATTAGGCTTTATTCAAACGACCTTAGCGTGGAAAGGGCAAAGGTTTGATCCGACAAGACAGGATATTGCCATTGTTGGTGGAGAATTGTAGAAATGTATGTAGATAAATACCTATTACCTAAAAAGGGAAGAAAAACGAATAAACTTTTCGAGAAATAATATTATATAAAAATGCATGACATATGTTAATTAAGTTGTAAGAAAATATTCCCAGCTTTAAAACTATTGTATCATAGTTTTAAAGCTTGACAGAATGCTATAGTTATTGTAGCCTAGTAAATAGAAAATTGAATGAAAAATCCTCACTACTATGTGAGGTAGAGGCGCGATATTTAACAGTCTTAAGTGGAGTTTGAGAAGCAATGAAGCTTTTGAGAAGGAAATGTCGCCGAAGTGAGTAGGATTATCTCGGGACTACTTGCTGGGCCTGCAGTGAATAACTGTAGGACTGTCTCAATAAACTCCCCAGTTTATTGAGTTGTGCTATCTCATTTGGGAATAAGAGGGATTTAGGGCAACGACAATAAAGTGCGATCTGAGTTTATCTCGGGTCGCTTTTTGTATTTATATGCCTAATTAACAAGGAGGAGAAGGAAACATGAGAAAAAAAGTATCACTATTTTTCGTATTGCTATTATCAGCAATGATTGTATTAGCCGGTTGTGGATCAAATGATGATTCAAATGCAGGGAGCTCTGATAAAGATACATTTAAAGTAGGTCTTGAAGCAGGCTATGCACCGTTTAACTGGACACAAAACGATGATTCAAACGGCGCTGTGAAAATTGCAGGAACATCAGAATATGCTGGTGGGTATGATGTTGAAATTGCGAAAAAAATTGCCGATGGACTTGGGAAAAAACTAGAAATTGTTAAAACAGAATGGGATGGGCTTGTTCCTGCATTAACATCAGGGAAAATCGATGCGATTATCGCTGGGATGTCCCCAACGGCAGAACGTAAAAAGACAATCGATTTTTCTGATAACTATTACAAATCAAATCTTGTAATGGTCGTTAAAAAAGGGAGCAAATATGAAGGAGCTACTTCAATCCAAGATTTCAAAGGTGCGAAAGTAACTGCCCAATTAAATACATTCCACTACTCAGTTATTGATCAAATTGAAGGTGTTTCAAAGGAAACAGCTATGGACAACTTCCCGGCAATGCGGGTAGCGCTTGAATCAGGTATTATCGATGGGTATGTTTCAGAGCGTCCTGAAGCAGTAAGTGCATCTGATGCAAATGAAAACTTTGCAATGGTTGAATTCGAAGATGGCTTTGAAACTTCAGAAGATGATACAGCAATCGCCGTTGGTCTTGAAAAAGATAGTGAATTAACTGACAAGATTAACGAAATTTTAAAAGGTATTTCTGAAGACGAGCGTACAGAAATAATGGATGCTGCGATTAAAACCCAACCTGCAGCACAATAAAGTTGGGAAAAGTGCTCTCTCAAAAATAAAGGGTCAGATCACTGGAACAAAATATATAGGACCTAAGTTTTACCATTCTATATATTGCTGTTTGTTACAGGGGTCAGACCCTTTTGAGACAGCCAATTATTACTTTTTTAGTGTATCGTGACAAGCGCGAGGCTAGAAGGGATAAGCAACATAAGAATGGAAGGTTTATCATACCTTCTATTCTTATGTGTCTTATTTTCTTAAAGCTATAAATAAGACGCTTGCACATTTTGGATGATAAAAGGGGGAGAAAGATGAGCTTCGAGTGGATTATAAAAATTATCTCCGAAAACTGGATGATGTTCCTTAAAGGAGCAGGGATGACTCTTTTCATTGCTCTCATCGGAACAATTATTGGTGCAGCGATCGGATTATTTGCAGGGGTTATTAGAACAATACCAGTCCCTGAACGTGGATTAAAAAAAGTACTTCTGAAAATAATTAATATCATTTTATCAATATATATTGAGTTTTTCCGCGGAACACCAATGATCGTTCAAGCTATGGTTATTTATTACGGTTCTGCTATGGCATTTAATATCGATATGAATCCATTGCTTGCAGCTGTTATCGTCGTTTCGATTAATACAGGTGCATATATGGCAGAAATTGTCCGCGGTGGTGTCGTATCAATCGAAAAAGGACAATTTGAAGCAGCACAGGCAATTGGGATGAATCATTTCCAAACAATGTGGAATGTCGTGTTACCTCAGGTTATCCGCAACATTTTACCGGCAACTGGTAACCAATTTGTCATTAATATTAAAGATACATCTGTGTTGAACGTTATTTCGGTTTCAGAGTTGTATTTCTTAACAAAATCTGTCGCTGGTAACAATTTTAGATATTTCGAATCATTCTTTGTCGCATGTTTAATCTATTTTGTCATGACATTTATTGTGACAAGAATTCTTTTATATTTAGAAAGAAGACTAGAGGGTTCAGAAAATTACACAATAATAGGCTCGGAAAACCAATTAAAAACTACACATACTAAAGGGATGTAATTTTTCAAAGGAGGCGAGGACATGGAAAAGGTAATTGAAATCCAGCATTTGAGCAAATCCTTTGGAACTCATGAGGTATTAAAGGATATTGACTTTTCAGTAAGTAAAGGAGAAGTCGTAAGTATTATCGGTTCATCAGGGTCTGGTAAATCAACGCTTCTTCGCTGTATTAATTTATTAGAGAAACCAAGTGGCGGCCAAATTATCTATAATGGAGAAAATATATTAGATGATAATCATGATATTTTTATGTACCGCAGAAAGCTAGGGATGGTTTTTCAACAGTTTAATTTGTTTAACAACCACAATGTTCTTAACAATTGTATCGTTGGACAAGTCAAAGTATTAAAACGTTCTAAAGAAGAAGCAGAGCAAGTAGCAATGAAATATTTGAAAATCGTTGGCATGGACAAATACGTCAATGCGAAGCCAAAGCAGTTATCAGGTGGACAAAAGCAGCGTGTAGCGATTGCGCGAGCTCTTTCAATGGACCCAGATGTGATGCTATTTGATGAACCAACATCAGCGCTAGATCCAGAAATGGTTGGTGAGGTTTTAAAGGTCATGAAGGAGCTAGCTCATACTGGTTTGACGATGCTTATTGTTACTCATGAAATGGAATTTGCCAGGGAGGTTTCTGACCGAATCGTCTTTATGGACAAAGGAGTCATTGCAGAGGAAGGAGCACCAGAGCAAATTTTCAATAATCCGACCCAGGAACGAACAAAGGAATTTTTAAAACGGACCTTAAAATAAACTGAACACCTCCAAGGGTACTTAGTGACTCGTGGAGGTGTTTTTCTATGAAGTGAAACTTTTGAATGATATCATTGGATAAAATAAATACTTAACTGCAATTATATTATGTAAACTTTTAGATTTTCTCCTTGTACAATGTGTAATGATAGGTTTAAAATAAGTTGTTTTGAAAATAAAAAGTGACTATTGAAGCAGGTTTAACAGGAAAATGACATACCCTAATGCCTCCATCCGATTATTTTCCTGTAAACTTTTTATTGTTGACAGATTTTGTTGAAAAAGAGAAACTTATTTTTGAAGTGAATAAGAATATCGTAGGTTTTAAGAAATCGATACCATATCCTGTAAGGTATTATTAATAGGAAGCTATTCCATTGGTTAGGAAAAATGAAAGCGCTATAAATTTATGTATTAAGAGAAATTTATAGGAATATATCTCATTTCACTTTTTATAATAAAGAATCATGATAACAGGGAGGATTATGATGACGTCTAGACTACTATTGCTCCTCATGTTTTTTCCTTTATTAACAGGATGTTTTGGGATGTTATCAGATCGAAACAAATATGAGGTCATCTATGATGGGGAAGATAAACACGAAGAAGCAAATAGCCAATCAACAAGTAAGTATACCGTTGCGATCATACCTAAGGTTGATGGAATTCCTTATTTCAATGCTGCAGAAGAAGGGGCAATAGAGGCAGGCTCTGATATGGGGATTAATGTCCTTTATCAGGGACCAATTATGATGGATTGGAAACAACAGGTAGAATTGATTGAAGGTTTTATTGAGATGGGTGTGGATGCTATTGCGGTGTCGGCAATTGATCCGGAAAAAATTGGTCCTGCTATGGAGAAAGCAAAAGAAAGGGGAATCAAGGTTTTTACGTGGGACTCCGATACGAATCCAAAGTACCGACAATTATATATTAGTATGGTTGACCCCGAGATTATTGGTAGACATGTAGTTGATATATTAGCAGCACAACTTGAAGAAAAGGGAAAATATGCAATCATAACTGACTCAAGTGAGGCGGCTAATTCGAATGGATGGATAAGGTGGATGAAAATTCACCAATTGGAGAATTATCCGGAAATGTCACTTGTTGAAATTATAGAAGCAGAAGATAACCCAAATAAGGCATATTCAGCAGCTAAACAGCTCTTGACTAAGTATCCGGACATAAAAGGGATAATTGGTAGCACTTCTGTTGGACCTCCTGCAGCAGCACAAGCTGTAAAAGACTTAAAGAAAGTAGGAAAGGTAAAAGTAGTAGGACTATCTACACCAAACCTGATGCGAACTTTTATAAAAGATGGTTCTGCTGAAATGATTACACTTTGGAGTCCAAAACGTCTAGGCTATTTAACAGTAAGTGTGATGAAGGAAAGCTTAGACGGAAAACCAATAACAGATAACCAACGATTGCCAAATGTAGGTGTTGTAAAAGTTGAGGATGATACGATCATTATGGGCAACCCAATAGATATAACAAAGGAGAATATCGACGAATATGATTTTTAAAAAATGGGAGACAAAAGGAATCATCAATCTACCATTAAAAACGAAGCTTTTGATCACATATGTTCTCCTAACCTTTATACCAATGGCTTTTTTAGGATTAGCAATCTACTATCAAAATATAAAATCTATTGAAGAAGAAGTTGGGGAATATATTCCTAGACTTCTAAAGCAAGCGAATCAAAATATTGAGAATGAGATAAGTGATTTAGAAAATCTGTCTAATTTAATTTATAATTCTAGTGATGTTCTTAAAGTATTACGCGGTAGTCCCTACCAAGAAAAATCTGCTTTGCTAGAAGATAAATTTACGGTAGAAAATTTTTTGTCAAATACGTATTTAGATGGAACAAATTCAGATATACTTGGTGCCTTTTTGCTATCGAATAACCGAACTTTTATTAGCACGAAACTGAATTATGAAGGTTTTAATTTTGAAAATGAATTTCTTCCATATGGTGAGCCACATGATTTTGATGCAAATGTTAAAATTCTGCTGCCTCATCAAGTTGACTTAACGTTTCAGGGAAATCCACCATATATACTTCTTGTTAAAAATATTAAAGATTTAGATAATCGAAATAATCTTGGTACATTGATTTTAGCCGTACAAGTTAACTTTATTAAAGAAGTTCTTAAAGATGTTGACGAAGAAGAGAATGCAACGATGTGGATGATGGATCAGCAGGGGCAAATTATTTTTCACACTGATCAAGCCAAGATCGGTAAAGTTTATACAGAGTTGAATCATTTTCCGCTGCTAAACGGAAGCTTTCGGACGACAACTGCTAATGACAGGACATTAATTAGTGTCAATCAATCTCATAAAAATAAATGGATTGTCGTCCATAGTATCCCACTAAAATATTTAACAGAAGGAACAGATGTAGTAAGAAATGTTAGTATTATTATCTTTCTTGTGCTTGTGGCGATAACAACCGTTATTTCAATTATTCTTGCATGGACCGTTACGAAGCCACTTCATGTATTAGCAGGGGTCATGAAAGATGTTGAGAAAGGGAATTTAGATGTGGAAATTCCAATAAAATCTAAGGATGAGGTAGGGATCCTTGCTAGTAGTTTTCGATCAATGATCCATAGAATTAGAGAATTAATAAAAAAGAATTACCAAATTAAATTAAATCAAAAGGAAGCAGAACTATATGCCCTCCAATCTCAAATAAACCCACATTTTATTTATAATACACTTGAGACAATAGGAGCATCAGTAGAAGAAGGAGAACAAGAAATTGTCGTTGAAATGGTTGCGATTCTAGGGAAAATGCTACGGTATTCACTTAGTAATAAGGAAAATCTCGTACCGATACGCAATGAGGTGGAGCATATCCAACATTACTTAACTTTGCAAAAATATCGTTTTGAGGAAAGAATCCAATTTGAGATTGACAATGAGCTTGAAAATAAAGATTACTATACACCAAAGTTTATTCTTCAGCCAATCGTCGAAAATGCTGTCAAATATGGAATGCAATCAAGAAGAATGCTTCAGTTATCGATTTTTATCAAAAAGGTTCTCGAACAAAGCGGGAAGGAATATATCGAATTCAACATTAGTGATAACGGACCGGGTATTGAAAAGAACGAGCTTGAGCATCTCGTTCAGCGTTTACAATCAGAATCATGGATAAAACGTGATTCAGGATTTGGTATTACGAATGTCCATTCACGAATTGTTATGATGTTCGGAAATGACTTTGGACTAACGATTGAAAGTAGGAAAGAGGAAGGGACAGCTATGATCATAACCATTCCAATTATTCGTAAAGAAGATGTTGAGAGGTTTATAACTAAATATGAAGGAGGGGACCCGTATGACGAGGATTAAAACAATTATTGTTGATGATGAATCAAGAATACGAAGAGCGATAGAAAGACAAGTCCTTGCCTGTGGTGAAGAATGGGAGGTGATCGGATCTTTTTCCGACGGATTGGAAGCATTTGAAGCAATTACAAGCAACAACATCGAATTTGATCTGTTAATCACCGATGTTCGAATGCCTGAAATGGATGGGTTAGCCTTAATAAAAAAACTAAATGAAAACAAAACCTTCTTTTCAATGATTGTTAGTGGTTATGATGATTTTTCTTATTTACAAGCCGCAATGAGGGAAGGAACTGTTGATTATATTTTAAAGCCAGTTGATCGCAATCAGTTTCGTGCACAGTTGGGAGAAGTAAAGGGAAAAATCATGAAGAAAAAAAAGGAAGAGCAAGAATGGCAAGATGTTTATGAAAGGGCTTCTTTATTGACAAAAACTCAGCAAATTCAACTTCTTAGTGAAGTAACATGGAGTGATGAAATCGGTCAACCTCAAATTGATTGGAATGGTCATTTTCCGATTGGGGCATATCGCCTAATATATTTAGGGATCGATCAATTTTTAACAGTCACGAAGAAAATGGATACTAATACTTGGGAAGACTGGCATCAGACAATTCAGCAAATATTTGAAAAGCTTCATGATAAGGAAATAAACCAATATTACGCAAAAAACTGGTGGTGGCGTGCAGGGAAGTTTAATTATTGGATACTATTGTACTGTGAAAAGGAAAGCCAACAGCATGCAAATATGCTATTACACGATTATATCAATCATATTAAGAAAGACATTCAGCGATTAACACCTATTACTGTTTCTGCAGCTATAGGTAACGAATTTCGCGATTTACGTGAGCTTCTCCATATTAAAGATGAGTTAGTAATGCTAATCCAACAGAGAATTATCCAAGGTGGAAATAAGATCTTTTACTTATCCGACCAAACGAATCGAAATCAGCAAACACCAGTAGGAATTCAATCAACGATATATAAATATGTTCAGCAAATTATCACGACAATGGAAAATGAAACTGATGATGATACGATTAACCTATTGCAATTATTTTTTCACGAGTTAGAAATGGCTGATTCTCCTGCATTTATCGAGGAATCTGTTCATTTATTATCTATTAGAATTATTGATCGATGGATGGATTTTGATGGATTTTCAGATGAATCACGACTCTTAACAGAAGCATTGCATATAACAAAATATGCTGGAAACTTTTCACAGCTAAAAGCGGGTGTAAAAGGATGGGTACTGAAGGTGAAGAAAGGAATTGCAAGATTAAAAGAAGCTGATTCAGGGCCAATTCAACGAGCGAAGGAATGGATTCATCTACATCTTGGTGACCAAATTACCGTGAAAAAGATTGCTGACAATGTTTATATGAGCCCAACCTACTTTAGCAATTTATTTAAAGCGCAAACGGGTGAAACAGTCCTAGATTATGTAACAAAATGTCGGTTAAAAAAAGCAAAGGAACTACTAGAGATGTCAGACTTAAAAGTGTCAGATATCTCAAAGATGCTTGGTTACCAGGATACGAAATATTTTAGCAAGCTATTTAAACAATGGCAGGGAAAATCTCCTTCACAATACCGGTCGGACCATACGATAAATCATGTAGATTGACTTTGACAGCGCTTAAAATTAAGCGCTGTCTTTTTTTGTGAAAAAGAAAACCCTAGGCTAGGCCTAGGGTTCCAAAAAGCTTTCAGCGTGGTATTAAAAAAACTCTTCCGTGGTGCTAAAATATTTTTGGTTCCCCAACCAAAATATGAGCA
>NZ_JBQENT010000019.1:0-84617 GCF_052044855.1 Metabacillus sp. 22489 | reverse complement strand
TCACTGCCAAACAAGTAGTGTAATGGAGTATTTCACACAAAAAAATAGAGAAAGGTGAATTTGAGTACCCTCAAATTCACCTTTCTCACTATTTAGAGCTAGTTATGTCCCAGCCTCTTGTTTTATTACCGATTTTTTTTATTTCTTTTTTCCTTTTCAGCACGATAAAATTCGTGAAACATTTTCATGAGAGCTCTTTTTTCGATTCGAGAAACATAACTTCTGGAAATACCTAATTCCTTTGCGATTTCTCTCTGGGTTTTTTCTTCTTTTAAATCTAAGCCAAACCTTCCGATAATGACTTCCTTTTCACGACCATCTAAAATATCAATATATTCCTTTACCTTTTCCAATTCCATATTTAATTGGATTGTATCAATAACATCTTCATTTTCAGACTTTAATACATCGATTAAACTTATCTCATTTCCTTCCTTATCCTGGCCAATTGGATCATGTAATGAAACATCTTTCTTCGTCTTCTTCAAAGCTCGTAAATGCATTAAAATTTCATTTTCTATACAACGAGCAGCGTAAGTAGCTAGCTTTGTACCTTTCCCTTGTGAGTAGCTTTCTATTGCTTTTATTAAACCAATTGTTCCGATCGAAATAAGATCTTCTGAATCTTCCCCAGTGTTTTCAAACTTTTTTACAATGTGAGCAACGAGTCTCAAATTATGCTCAATTAGAAGGTTTCTTGCATACTCATCACCTTCTGCCATAAGGCGTAAATATTTTTTTTCGTCTGTTGCAGACAAAGGCTGTGGGAAGGCATTATTTTTTACGTAAGATACTAAGAACACTAATTCTTTTACAATAAACCCTAGCGCCGATAAGAGCCCTGTCATACCTCCACCTCCACTAAAACAGGATGTAGGCTTATGCCTATAAGTAATGTTTATGTGAAAAGGAAGTAGTTCGTGCATGTACTATAAAATTAGATGGTTTTATCTCATTTTTCTTTGAGGCTGTTCATCTTGGTTATAAGCATTCCGAAATCTCCTAGCTCTTGGAAAATGAGGTGTCCCTTATACGCTTCTCCTGTCTCATATCCTCTCCATTAAAGAAAAGGATAAGATAATCAACAATAACGTTAACATAGCCTTTTCTTTAATAACAGATGTACGGAAATTACATACTATAGCCTAAACATTTTAGATAAATGCACATATTTATAATATAGGTCATTAAAAGGAGGAGAATAAATCGATGTATGGATATGATGCATATGGTCCCGGCCCATATCCGTATTATCCAACTAAGGCTGGATTAGGTTATGGTTATTGGTATGCATTTATCGTCGTATTGCTTATTTTGCTATTAGTCATTGGTGGGGGATACTATTATTACAATTATATAAAATAAACTGTTTAAATGGCTCTCAATCTTTATAGACTAGAGAGCCATTCTTTGTAGTGATTAAATGTAACTAATGATATAATAACAAACGTCCATAAGTTGATACATATTTGCGGGAAAGGAAATACTAAGTTTGATTGTAAAGCTATAAAGAGTATAGATTGTGAAGAAAAAGAGAAATGTAAAAAAGGGCTGTTATCGTAAGCTTTGTTACTTTTTATAATTAGTCGTTTAGGTTGATTTTACCATTTTGGTGTTAGCTCCAATCAACCTTTACAAAATTTAGCTTATTATTACATCAATATTTTAGTTAAGAAAAAAAAGCCGAAAATCGGCTTTTCCTTACATGTTATGATGAAGCTTTTAAAAGATGCCCTAGTGAACGGCGTTTAATCTCATTCTTAATTAGTTCTATAAAATCATCATTAAGCTTCATTTCCGTTGCTTTATAATAAGACTCGATTAATAATTCGTCAGAAAGTTTACGCATGGTTGTTGGCCAACTATTTTGGCTCTCCACCTCCTAACTTTTTTCCGGTTAAATAATTCATCTGTTTTTCTCTTGTTGCTATTAATCTAACATGAATAACCATACAGAACAACCGTTCTCTTATCCACAGTGAATAGTGGATAAGTTGTGGGTAGGTTGTTTGTAAAGTCAAAAAAAACTGTTGTGACAAGGGGGATAATGTGTATAATATTATCCACAACTGTTGAAGAGGATCAGAATTTGTCGAAAAGTTTTTTTAATTATTCGTAGACAGTTTGCATACTATATAAGTTTCTTTTGAAAGTATGCGATAATTTAGTTATGATGTAAGTTGGCAAAATAAGAATGTTGAGGTGTTAAAACTCATGCTACGTTTATTTTTACCAGGTGAGTATGTTAAAAGTATTTTTCATATATCACCTAAGAAATTAAAAGAACAAGGAATTAAAGGAATTATTACAGATTTAGACAACACTTTAGTTGAGTGGGACCGACCGAATGCAACGCCACAATTAATTGAGTGGTTCAAAGAAGTAAAAGAAAACGGGATGGATATAACGATCGTATCTAATAATAACGAAAAACGAGTAAAAGATTTCTCTGATCCGTTAGATATTAAGTTTATATACAAGGCGAGAAAACCTATGGGAAAGGCCTTTTTAAAAGCAATTAAAGGGATGAACTTAAAAAAGGAAGAGGTTGTCGTCATTGGTGATCAACTTTTAACTGATGTACTAGGTGGGAATCGTAACGGCTTTCAAACAATCTTAGTTGTCCCAGTAGCATCAACCGATGGATTTTTCACGAGAATAAACCGAAAAATTGAACGTAGAATCATGCAAAGTCTAAAACGAAAAGGAATGATTCAGTGGGAGGAATAAAATCGTGTCAGAAGAAAAAATTTCATGCATTGGATGTGGAGTAACGATCCAAACCGAGGATCCGGAAAAGTTAGGATATGCTCCTGAAAGTTCTCTAGAAAAAGAAGATATAATTTGTCAAAGATGTTTTCGTTTGAAAAATTATAACGAAATTCAAGATGTATCACTTACAGATGATGATTTTCTTAAAATATTACATGGAATTGGTGAATCTAAGGGTCTAATTGTTAAGATTGTTGATATTTTCGACTTTAGCGGTAGCTGGTTACAAGGAATTCAACGATTTGTCGGAGGAAATCCAATTCTTTTAGTCGGCAATAAAAGTGATATACTACCTAAATCAGTTAAGCATCAAAAGCTAATAAATTGGATGAAACGAGAGGCTAAGGAATTAGGTTTAATGCCTATTGATGTCTGTTTAGTTAGTTCAGCAAGAGGCCATGGGATTAGAGAGGCTGCTGAACTAATTGAAAAATATAGAAATGGACAAGATGTTTATGTAGTAGGCTGCACAAATGTTGGTAAATCAACCTTTATTAATCGGATGATAAAAGAAGTTGCAGATGTTCAAGACGTGATTACAACATCATATTATCCTGGAACTACTTTAGATCTGATTGAGATTCCTCTTGATAATGGTGCATCGCTTTATGATACACCAGGAATCATTAACCATCATCAGATGGCTCATTTTGTTGATAAGCGTGATTTAAAGCTCCTAAGTCCAAAAAAAGAGCTGAAGCCGAAAGTATTTCAATTAAATGAAAAACAAACGCTCTATTTAGGTGGGTTGGCAAGATTTGATTATGTAAAGGGTGGGAGAGAATCTTTTGTGTGCTATATTCCAAATGAGATTACGATCCACCGAACAAAAATGGAAAATGCCCAAGCTCTATATGAAAAACATATTGGAGAATTATTAACACCACCTAGGAAAGAGAATGTTGATACATTTCCAAAATTAATCCCACACGAATTTACAATTAGTGAGGGGAAAACAGATATTGTCTTTTCAGGGTTAGGATGGGTAACGGTCAATAATCCGGGGAAAACGATTATTGCCTATGCACCCCAAGGTGTAAATGTTACGTTGAGAAAATCGTTAATTTAAGTGGGGGGAACAGAATGGGGAATTTATATGGTGTAATTGGATGTCCAATTAGTCATTCTATGTCACCAGATATCCATAATCATGCTTTTCATGTTTTGAAAATAGATAGCCATTATCATGCTTTTCATATAGAAAAAGAGCAACTTAGTGATGCTGTTAATTCATTGAAATTGTTAGGGGTTAAGGGCTATAATGTTACAATTCCTCATAAAGTAGCAATTATTCCTTACTTAGACGAGTTGGATGAAACAGCGAGAATTGCCGGTGCAGTTAATACAGTTGTAAATGATGATGGTAAATTAATTGGATATAATACAGATGGAAATGGCTATATGCAATCGTTATTAGGGCTATTAGAAAGGCCAATTAATGAATATAACATGTTAATTATCGGTGCAGGTGGAGCGGCGAAGGGCATATATTATACGCTTGCATATAATGGGTGTATCAATTTAGATATAGCAAATCGGACGATAACGAAAGCAGAAGATTTAATTAACAACTGTCCTTTCGATAACAACAGCATGGCAATTACGTTAGAAGAAGCAGAGCTTAAGCTAGAAAAGTATGATATTATCATTCAGACAACCGCAGTCGGACTTCATCCGAATATTGATGAAAAACCACTTTCTTTGAAAAATGCAAAGAAATCTGCAATCGTAAGTGATATTGTTTATAACCCAATTAAAACGGCTTTATTAAAGGAAGCAGAACAATCTCAATTAACAATACATAATGGTGTCGGCATGTTTGTTCATCAAGCTGCAATTGCTTTTTCCTTATGGACAGGGCAAACTCCACCAATAAATGAAATGACTGATATCGTGTACAAAAAATTAGGAGGGAAATCATGTTAACTGGCAAGCAAAAACGATTTTTACGAGCAGAGGCTCATCATTTAAACCCAATCTTTCAAGTTGGAAAGGGTGGAGTAAATGAAAATATGATTAAGCAAATTTCTGATGCATTAGAAGCTCGTGAGTTATTTAAAATATCTATACTCCAAAATTGTGAGGAAGATAAGGATACTGTAGCTGAGCAACTAGTAAAGGGAACAGGTGCTGAACTTGTTCAAATAATTGGAAATACGATTGTGTTATATAAAGAATCAAAAGAAAATAAGCAAATTCAACTACCATAATGATATATGGGAGGGCAATATGACAAAGAAAATAGGGATACTTGGCGGTACATTTGATCCGCCACATTTTGGTCATCTGCTAATTGCAAGTGAAGTATTAACTGAGCTTCAATTAGATGAAATTTGGTTCATGCCAAATCAAATCCCCCCTCATAAACAAGATAAAAAATTTACGACAAGTGAACATCGTTTTAATATGCTTAAGCTAGCAGTAAATTCGCATGAGCAATTTCATATTGAAACAATTGAATTACTACGCGAGGGACCATCCTATACATATGAAACATTAAAAATTTTGTGTGAAAAATTTCCAACGTATTCTTTTTATTTTATCATTGGAGCGGATATGATTGAATATTTACCTAAATGGTATCGAGTCGAAGAGGTTGTTAAGCTTGTAACATTTGTAGGAGTAAAACGTCCTGGCTATCTTATGGAAACGAAATACCCGATCATAGAAGTGGAAGTTCCACAGTTTGATATTTCATCTTCTTTAATAAGGGAAAAGCTGAGATTAAATAAAAATACAGCTTATCTTCTACCAGAAGAAGTAAAAAGATATATAGAGGAGAATCATTTATATGGAACGTGAAGTGGCGCTAAAAATTGTATCTGAACAACTGACAGAGCGTAGATACATTCACACATTAGGTGTAATGGAAACAGCTATAGAACTAGCTGATTTATATGGAGAAGATGTTAAGAAGGCAGAAATAGCTGCAATCTTTCATGATTATGCTAAATTTCGTCCAAAGGATGAAATGAAGAATATAATAAAAGAACAAAAAATGCCGAATATCCTTCTTGAGCATAACAGTGAACTTTGGCATGCACCAGTTGGAGCCTATTTAGTGGAAAAAGAAGTTGGAATTCATGATGAAGACATACTTTCGGCAATTAAATATCATACATCTGGGCGACCAAATATGGCGTTGTTAGAAAAAATAATTTATGTGGCAGACTATATAGAACCAGGTAGACAATTTCCTGGAGTTGAAGAAGTACGTGATATCGCAAAACATAATTTGGATCAGGCATTAGTTAAAGCTATTCAAAATACAATTGTTTTTTTATTGAAAAAGAATCAAACCATTTATCCAGATACAATTGAAACATATAATTTCTTAGTATTAAAAGGAGGAAGTGCAAGTTAATGAATGGAAGAGAAATATTAACAATCGTAGCTAAAGCAGCAGATAGTAAGCGAGCTGAAGACTTAATCGCACTAAATATGAAAGGAATATCACTAATTGCCGATTATTTTCTCATTTGTCATGGGAATTCTGATAAACAAGTGCAAGCGATAGCAAGAGAAGTGAAGGAACAAGCAGCTGAAAGAAATATACATGTAAATCGACTAGAAGGTTTTGATGAAGCTAGATGGGTATTAATTGACCTTGGTGATGTTGTAGCTCATATTTTTCATAAGGATGAGAGAAGTTACTATAACCTTGAACGTTTATGGGGAGATGCTCCAACTGAAGATTTAACAAGTGAGCTAAATCAATGATTTATCAAGGATTTGCTTATCTTTATGATCAGCTCATGAGTGATGCTCCTTATGATGAATGGGTTGATCTTATTAGTGCATCAATCAGTAACTATCTCCCTCATGCAAAGGAAATTTTAGATGTTGGTTGTGGGACTGGTGCGGTGACTATTCGTTTAGCAGAAAAACAATTTGATGTAACAGGTGTCGATTTAAGTGAGGATATGCTGACTGTCGCACAGGCAAAATGTAATGAAGCGAATGTACAGGTGCGTTTATTGCAGCAGGACATGAGAGAGCTTGCAGGCTTTACACAACCATTCGATGTTGTGACAATATGTTGTGACTCATTAAATTATTTGGAGAATGAAAAGGATGTTAAATCAACATTCCATGCGGTGAATCAACAATTAAAACCTGGTGGTCTCTTTATATTTGATGTTCATTCAATTTTTAAAATAAATGAAATTTTTGCTGGTGCGACATTTGCTGAGCAGGATGAAGATATCAGTTATATTTGGAAGTCATATAATGGTGATAAACCAAATAGTGTTGAACATGATTTAACATTTTTTGTTTTACAAAATGGGTATTATGAACGCTACGATGAACTTCATAGACAACGTACCTTTTCCATAACAGATTATTCTAACTGGCTTAAAGAAGCCTCTTTTGATATTTTGACTATTTGTGCGGATTTTAATATAGATAATACTCCATCTGAAACATCTGAACGAATCTTTTTTGTTGCGCGAAAAAAGTGAATTTATTAAGTAAAAGGGTGACTCAAAACCAAAGGTTCAGACCCCTCAAGCACAATATATAGACTAATGATCAGGTTAGTTTGCTATATACCTGTGTTTGTTGGAGGGGTCTGAACCTTTTGAGTCACCCTCTATTTGTTTCAAAGGTAACAAGAGTTAATTTTTCGCATCAATTATTTTTAAAAAAATTTCAATTTAATTGCAGGAATAAAGAGATTAACATTGAATTATTTGTTTGGGATACTTTCGAATTGAAGGTTGACCTCTTCGATATCTTCGTTGTATTTTTCATGTGTTACTTGGAAAATCCTTTTAAACATATCTCCAACCTCTTCTTCTAATACCTCTATACCTTTTCCGGTAACTCCACCCTTTACGCATACTTTATTTTGAAGAGTTGGAAGTGTGTACATATCTGATTCCAATAATTTTCCCATTCCAATAATCATTTCACTAGCTAGTAATACTGCTTGCTCCTTAGTAATCGCTGTTTCTTCCACAGCTCCATCAACAAATCTTTGCAGCAAATAACTAAAAAAGGCTGGCCCACAGCTAACAATATCCGATGATACCCTTGTTACATCATTCCGAATTTGAACAGGCTTTGAAATCTTTTTTAAAAGCTCATCAATTTTATTTTTGGTTTCCTCATAACATGATTTACCATAAGAAACTAATGAAACACCAGAAAATGCACGGTTGGTAATGCTTGGAATGACACGGGCGACTTGGCATTTGACTACTGATTCTAGCTGTTCAACTTGTATAGGACTTGTAATTGAAATTAAGCATTTATTCGGTAATAAAAGATAATCAAGTTCTTTTATAAGGGGGTGAATCTCTAATGGTTTTACACAGATAAAAACTAAGTCAGATTGCTTTACTACTTCCTCAGCAGTTTCACAAACATGTACATCTTGATATATCTCTTTAATTAAAAGTGCTTTTTCAATCGTTCGATTCGTCATATAAATGAATGAGGGTCTAATTGCTCCCGACTCAATAAACGACTCAATAAGTATTCTTCCCATATTTCCTGTTCCAATAAAACCTACATTCAAAGTATATCCCCTCCTTAGAATGCATATCTCTCATAAACAATATGAACATTCACTTATTTTTATGAATTAAATAATAAGGAAGTGTAAAAAAGTGGGAAACTTAATAACAAATAAAAAAGTACTAATTTTTATTCCTTTAGGAGCCTTACTGATATATTTATTTGCAAAAAATTTAATGTTAAATCAAGAGCTAAATAGAGAAGGTGAGGAAGATTCGTTTGTTTTAGAGGAAATGGAACAAACATTAGAAGACGAGGAAGAAGTGAGCGGTGAAAGGACTACGACCTTAGTTATTGATGTAAAAGGAGCAGTTCAAGCACCAGGTGTATATGAGATAGAGAGTGGCTCGAGAGTTCATGATGTGATTAATGAAGCGGGTGGACTTGTTAAGGAGGCTGATGAACTTGCGGTGAATTTAGCTGCACCACTTGAAGACGGAATGGTGATTTATATTCCAAGGAAAGGAGAAATTAAGGAAAATCCATATGTTCTTCCAACTGAGCAGAAAACTTCCCAAGAAGGAACGAATGAAAAAATTAATATTAATTTAGCAACTCTAGAAGAATTGCAAACTTTACCTGGAATTGGGCCGAGTAAAGCAAGTTCGATCATTGCCTATCGAGAAGAAAATGGACCTTTTTCAAAAATTGAAGATTTATTAGAGGTTTCCGGCATTGGAGAAAAATCTCTTGATAAAATCAAGGAGGAAATTGTAGTGAAGTAGCAAATGAAATTCGACTATTATAGTTAGAATTTAAAATTTATTGTCTAAAAAGAAAAAATAATAAATTGACGATTGTTCTATTTTCTCGATACACTACTAACTAGAGAGAAACATGTCATAGTTGGGGGTAGCGAAATGAATAGAATTTCTTGGGATCAATACTTTATGTCTCAAAGTCATTTACTTGCATTACGTAGTACATGTACAAGGTTAGCTGTAGGTGCAACAATTGTAAGAGATAAGCGAATTATTGCTGGGGGCTACAATGGCTCGATAGCTGGTGGAGTTCACTGCTCTGATGAAGGGTGTTATGTGATTGATAATCACTGCGTAAGAACAATCCATGCAGAAATGAATGCATTGCTACAATGTGCTAAATTCGGTGTTCCGACGGAAGGTGCAGAAATATATGTTACACATTTTCCATGTCTGCAATGCTGTAAAGCAATAATTCAAAGTGGAATAAAAACAGTTTATTATGCTGTTGATTATAAAAACCACCCATATGCAATTGAACTTTTTGAACAAGCAAATGTTAAAGTAGAGCATGTGGAATTCGATAATATGCCAAACGAAGCGAAAGAACAGGAAAAACGAGCATTTGTAAAAGATTTAATTGAGAAACTAGCTGATACGATGAATGAATCAGAGATAAAAAGGCTATATAACGAATCAGATAAATTATTTTCATAACCGTCTAAAAATCCTGAGGGTGAACTGCTATTTAAGTTTGCTCTCGGGAGATTAGGGGTGAACGTTGTTTGAAAGATAAGTTAATTTTTTTAGTAATTTCCGCAAGTCTAGGTATACTTTTGCCTCGATTTCAGTTTCATCCACTACTTTTCTTCTTAATAACATGCCTTCATATATTTTTATTATTTAAAAAGAAAGCTTCACTTTTTTTGTTTTGTTTACTTACTAAATTAATCTTTATGAGCACTTATTTAATTGTTGATTATTATAATCAAACATCGTTAAAAGAAGGAGAATACAATGGGGAAGTTGTATTTTCATCGATCCCTGTCATAAATGGAGATCAGTTTAAAGGAGAAATTGTTAATTCTTTCAATGAAAAGTTGACTTTCTACTATAGGATTAAATCTCCTGAAGAAAAAATCTCTCTCGAAAAAATCAATCCAGGAATGAGCTGTCGATTTTCAGGGGAGCTAGAAATGCCGAAATTACCTACTGTGCCAAATGCTTTTAACTATAAGCAATATCTTTATGAGCATAAAATTCATTGGCAATATTGGGTTGATGAAATTAGTCAGTGTAAAAGCGAAGAAAACAACTGGTATGAAAAATTACTAATCATTCGAAAAAAAAGTTTAGAGTTTATTGAAGAGCATTTTCCTAAAGAGTCTGCTGGTATCGTACAAGCATTATTATTTGGGGAAAGAAGCTTGTTACAGCAAGAGATAGAAATAGCATACCAGGAGCTTGGGATAGTTCATTTACTCGCGATCTCTGGCCTCCACGTAGCACTTCTTGTTAGTGCCTTTTATTATATGCTCGTTATTTGTGGTGTTACCCATGAAAAGGCAAGGTTGATCATGCTAATTATTTTACCGGTATATACAATTTTGACTGGTGCCACACCATCTGTTATTAGAGCTTCCTTTATGGTCATTGTATATTTACTTATTAAGCATTTTAAGATGAAATTTTCTTCGGTTGATGTTATTAGTTTTACATGCTTAGTTCTTCTTTTAATAAATCCATACTACTTATTCCAAGTTGGGTTTCAATTATCTTATGTAGTAAGCTATGGTTTATTGCTTTCATTTAAAATGGTCGAACAGTTTACTCATTCAATTGTAAAGCTCGGATTAATCTCACTTGTTGCTCAGTTATGTTCAATGCCCATAATCCTTTATAACTTTTATGAAATTTCGTTACTAAGCTTACCAATGAATATGCTTTTTGTTCCTCTATATTCATATGTAATTTTGCCTTTTGCTATTTTCTCTACTGTAATTACCGTTTTTTCAACTACTGTTGGAGAATCAATCATACACTTATTTAATCAATTCCTACAATTTACTCATCACATTGTACTCTTTAGTAAGAAAATCTCTTATACAACTGTAACAACTGGTAAACCGCCAATCCTGTTTATTATTGCACTTACTCTGTCCACGATATATTTTTTTTATCAGCTTGAGTGTACAAAAAAACAAGTTTACAAATCTGTTACGATATTATTTTTAGTTATAGCAATACAACTAGCAACTCCTTATATCAATCCTAATGGGAAGGTCGTTGTCCTTGATGTTGGACAAGGGGATGCGATTTTTATTCAAAGACCATTTAACAAAGGGAATTATTTAATTGATACTGGAGGAAAGGTAACGTTTCAGGAAGAGGAATGGCAAAAAACGAACAATCAATATTCAATAGCAAATAAAGTAATTATTCCATATATGAAGTCATTAGGTGTTACAAAGCTAGATGCACTGTTTTTAACTCATGGAGATATGGATCATATCGGTGAAGCAGTTCCATTAATGGAAGGAATGGCGGTTAATCAACTGATAATTCCAGAGGGCTTTATTAGAGGCGAATTAGAGGAAGCGGTTATACGAAAAGCACAAGAGAAGCAAATGAACATTTTAATAGCGAAAGCTGGAGATAAAATCAGCTTAAATCAATTTTTTATTCACGTTTTATCGCCAATTACGCTATCGGATAGTAAAAATGATGATTCGTTAGTTTTATTGATGGACATTGGGGGGCTTAGCTGGTTATTTACAGGAGATGCTGAATTAGAAGCGGAGAAGAGGATGATTAAACGATTTCCATCTTTAAAAGTAGATATTCTTAAGTTGGGCCATCATGGGAGTAAAGGTTCTTCATCAGAGCTATTTTTAGATAAATTAGAACCAGCATTAGCTCTCGTATCTGTAGGCTTAAATAATCGATATCAGCATCCGCATACCGAGGTGTTGGACAAGTTAAAGGAAAGAAATATCCCTCTATTACGAACAGATTTACAAGGTTCTATTTTATATCAATTTAAAGGGAATCGAGGAACCTTTTCTACACATCCACCATACGATAAAGTAAAAGTCGAAAAGGAAAAAGAGACCACTAAATCGTAGCCTCTATGTAGGACTGCAATATGACTTTATGCTCCAATTAATTTAATTGCAGTAGCAATAATGAAGATTATCGCAAAAAAACCAAAGGATACAATAAAACCAACTCCAGAATCTACCGCGTCATTACGCTTGCTTTGGACACTTTTCTCAAATTCGTTCACAGTTACCCCTCCTATATCAGTTTTAGTATAAGTGATTCAAATAAAAAAATCTACAACTTCACTATGTTCTTAATGAATTTTAAAAACCCTTACATGATACCTAACATTTATAATGTGAAAAATACTGATAGAAAAGCTTTATTCATTATTTTAAGTAAACTACTTGCTTTCAATTCGTGGTATCGCTTCGAATTAGATAACCTAGGGTCTGAAACGAAGCGTTAACATAGATCAGAGGGGATTGATAGTCGTACTTTCACTATCAATTCCCTTTTTAGCTTGCCAAACCATCATTTTCATTTTACGATTAAGGAGTGAAAAGAACGATTGGAGAGCAACTTACATGATTTTTAATGTTTGGAAAGAGATTAAACAAAAGAAATTACAATCAATTTACCTGCTACTTGGAAAAGAAGCATTCTTAATGCAAGAAACAGTGCAATTAATTATAAATGCAGCGCTTAATGATGAAGAAAAAGACTTCAATTTGTCAATTTATGATATGGAAGAGACGAGTATTGATACTGCAATAGAAGATGCAGAAACACTTCCATTTATGGGCGAAAAAAGGGTTGTAATTATAAAAAATCCCTTCTTCTTAACAAGTGAAAAGAAAAAAGAAAAGGTTGAACATAAGCTTGATAAATTAGAACAATATTTAAATTCTCCAGCGCCATATACGATTCTTCTATTCGTGGCTCCATATGAAAAGCTTGATGAGCGGAAAAAAATAACAAAGCTATTGAAAAAACAATCAATTGTGCTCGAAATGAATTCTTTATCTGAAAAAGACACAATTGAATGGATTACCGAAATGGCGGAACAAGAGGTAGTTTATTTCTCAAAAGAAGCGATAGATGAACTAATGGTATTAACAGCTGGTGATTTAATGATTTTGAATCAGGAGCTAAAAAAGATTAGTACGTATGTTGGTGAAGGAGGACAAGTATCCCCAGATATTATAAGGCTTCTTGTTCCCAGAACGTTAGAGCAAAATATATTTGAATTAATTGACAATGTTATTCATCGGAGAAGTAGTGAAGCATTGAGAATCTTTTATGATTTACTAAAAAATAATGAAGAACCAATTAAAATTTTATCATTGCTTGTAAATCAATTTAGACTGATTTTACAAGTAAAGGAACTGTCAGGTACTGGTTATGGGCAACAGCAAATAGCCAATACAGTCAAGGTACATCCGTTTCGAGTGAAATTAGCCTTGCAGCAAGCAAAGTTATTTACTTCTGATGAGTTAGCTAATATACTGTTGGAATTAGCAGAGGCAGATTATCAAATGAAGACAGGGAAAAAGGACAAGCAATTGGTTTTGGAACTATTCTTGTTAAAACTTTTTGAACAATAAAAAAACGATCCTAATATGGGATCGTTTCTTTTTAATGATAAGAAAAGTTTCATTCTAGTATTGCTATCCTTTGATAAGCAAAAGAAATCAAGCTTCCTTCATTATATGCAGATTATCCGTTAACTTTTTTAGCTAAACGAGATTTGTAACGAGCAGCAGTGTTTTTATGAACTAAACCACTTTGTGCAGCTTTATCAATTCGTTTATTCGCCTCAACAAGTGCCGCTTTCGCATTCTCAACATCGTTAGATACAGCTAAAGCATCTACTTTTTTAATAGCAGAACGCATAGCAGATTTGATTGCAGAGTTATGAGCATTACGATCATTGCTAGTTTTTACGCGTTTAATTGCAGATTTAATATTTGGCATACTTTCACCTCCTAAGAAATAAATCGAGACTATTTATCCTCGACATTTCTTTACATGAACAAAAGATATTCTATCAAACGACCACTGATATTGCAATACTAATGTAAAGGAAAATCCATTGAAACCTTTTTTATTTGATTAATTTTGAAAAAAAATGAAGAAAATCAATTCATTTGCCCCTTCTAAGCATGATTCCTTCTAGAAATGGTAACCATACTTAACAGGAATAACATCGGAGGGATGAAAATGGGAAAATCTTTAGACTTAAGCAATTATTCGGTTCGTACAGATTTAGCAGTAGAAGCTAGGGCGATGGCTTTGGAAAATACGACACCAACTGTTACTCCTGATGACACTAGTAATATAGCGGGAGTCATAATGCAGGAATGGGAAGAAGAAGGAGTTAAGCTTTCATCAATGGAGATTGAAGATGAAGGTGCAAAGATTATTGGAAAAAAACCAGGAAAATACTTAACCCTTGAAGTTCAGGGGATTCGTCAAAAGGATAGTGAGCTTCAAGAAAAAGTAATAGAAATTTTTGCGAAGCAATTTAGTAAATTTTTAGATGAGCTAAATATAAAAAAAGATGCGAGCTGTTTAGTTGTAGGCTTAGGAAACTGGAATGTGACTCCGGATGCACTAGGACCTCTTGCAGTTGAAAATTTATTAATAACGAGACATTTATTTAAACTTCAACCTGAAAATGTTCAAGAAGGATTTCGTCCTGTTAGTGCAATTGCTCCAGGAGTTATGGGGCTAACAGGTATTGAAACAAGTGATATTATCTCAGGTGTAATCGAGCAATCAAAACCGGATTTTGTTATTGCAATTGATGCTCTAGCGTCACGATCAATTGAACGTGTAAATACGACAATTCAAATTTCTGATACTGGCATTCACCCTGGTTCGGGAGTTGGAAACAAAAGAAAGGCATTAAGTAAAGAAACTTTTGGTATTCCTGTAATAGCAATTGGTATTCCAACTGTTGTTGATGCTGTTTCGATAACAAGTGATACGATTGATTTCATTTTAAAGCATTTTGGCAGAGAAATAAGAGAAGGGGATAAGCCTTCCCGCTCGCTAACACCAGCAGGGATGACGTTTGGAGAAAAAAGAGTGCTAACAGACGAAGATATACCTAGTGATGAACATCGAAAACAATTTTTAGGAATTGTTGGAGGTCTTGAGGAAGATGAAAAGCGAAAACTTATTCACGAAGTTTTAGCACCATTAGGACATAATTTAATGGTGACACCTAAGGAAGTAGATATCTTTATTGATGACATGGCAAATGTAATTGCAAGTGGGCTGAATACTGCACTTCATCAACAAGTTGATCAAGGAAATGCAGGTTCATATACTCATTAAATTTTAAAGCTTCTACATGTTGGCTATATTAAAGAATTTGGTTGATTTATAAACACTTTGTTGTTGAACCGATACATGAGAATCCTGCTTAGAGTAGCGTGTCAAAGGGTGTCCCCACAAGTGGGTAAATACAAGAAGGTTCTCGGACCGACGCTCGAAAGCGAATGGTTAAAATGTTTGAAAGAAACAACAAAACAGAGTCAAAAATGTTAAAAGTAGAAAGTCTATCAAATTTAAAATGATAGAGAAATTACAGAGAAAAAATAGTGATAGAGTTCTATCTCCTTATGTTTGTTCATAGAATTTAGTAGACTAGCATAAGGAGGTTAACAGTGAATGAAGCGTTCGCGAACTAGACGGAATATGATTGTTGCAGTGGATGGGACAAGTATTAAAAAAGGAATTGTATTAAGCTTCATCACCCTGTTAGTGATCTTTTTACTTTCGGGCTTTTTAACATCCCTTAAACCTGAATATCGTTTGACCTCTTCTTCGATCAATGATTTAACAAAGACTATTGATAGTGAAGCATTTTTACAACTATTAGGAGCTGAGAACCGATATTTTGTATCTGCATTACCACCGGAAAAGACGGAGCCAATAAAGTTGTCTACAATCATGTTTAAAGTAGCCACTAGCATTAATCCTGACGATCCGCGCAGTCTATTAGGTAGGGAATTACCAGGATTTTCTTTATATGATAGTGAAATTGTTGTTGCTGGTGATGGGACAAACTATACGAATATGCCATATGAATCACCGCCACCAACTGAGGTATTAGAGCAAGAAAGAGAGGCGTCGATTGATAAAAATGAAGTAGTTAATGCAGAAGATGATGAGCCGAAAACACCTCCAAGTCTTACAACTGGAGATAAAAAAGTTGTCTATATATATAATACGCATAATACAGAATCATATTTACCTTTACTTGAGGGGGAAACAGATCCGGATCGGGCAATTCATTCGAAAGCGAATGTTACTATTGTAAGTGAGTTACTTGGTAAAGCGCTTGAAGAGAAAGGAATTGGAGCGCAAGTGGATTCGACGGATATTCAAGCGAATTTAAAGCAAAAAGGCTGGAATTATGCAAAATCGTATGCAGCATCACGACCAATTGTTGAAAGTGCAATGGCTAATAATCGTGAATTGAATTATTTAATTGATATTCATCGTGACGCTCAAAGAAAAGGCGTTACAACGATTTCAATAAATAATAAATCTTACGCAAAATTAGCATTTGTCGTTGGAAGGGATAATCCATCAGCGGAAAAAAATGAAAAGGTTGCAAATGAACTACATGAATTATTACAAAAAAAATATCCAGGACTAAGCCGAGGGATATTTAAGCAAGGTGGAAAAGGAAATAACGGAGTATATAACCAAGACCTTTCTGGGAATGCTATGCTTATTGAATTTGGTGGAGTAGATAATAATTTGGAAGAATTAAAAAATACAGTAGCTGCGGTGGCAGATGTTTTCAGTGAATACTATTGGCAGGCTGAAAAAGTAAATGGGACTGGAACTACAGAATAATTGCAAAACAATGTGAGGGAAGAAAGATGATGAAATTTATGTTGAAATGCTTTGTTCTATGCACAATCCTCCTTTTTGGTGTATTAATAGGGATGCAATATGCTAATCAAGGGATAATTAAAATGAAGGGTTACCAAGATCCTGACCTTCAAAGTGCTTTCCAAGTTGAAAATGAAACAGGAGATGTTCAAGCATCAATTCTTGGAAATAACGTTACTAGCCAAGATCTTCAGGAGAAACAAGAGCAATTAGAACAAATAGAGGCATTTAATTTCTTCTCTCAAATCGGAAAACAATTCGCAACACTTGTAAGCAATGGTGTATCATCACTTCTTGAATCAATAGCAACTTTACTTAATCGAAATTAACAATAGCAGAAGGGTAAGGTTCTTCTTTTTAAAAAAGAGTATCTTATTTCTTTCTGTTTTTTATTTTGGCAGCTTTTGTAAACAGTAGGCTGTACTGGAAGATTTATCTCCTCCTTCAGATACACACTTTTTAAGTACGAGCTGAGACTACATTCGCGTATACACGCTGCATAATTCTCGGTAACCCTCCTACGCTCCTCGGAAGTGGGAGTACACAATTAGTTTCAACTATAGCGACTACAATTAAAAGCAACAAATTTTACAAGAACAGCCTAAATAAACTAAATGGCTAGAGTTGAACACTTACTTTATTCATTGAATGTTGAAAAGGCAATTGATATAATGAAGAATAGTGTACTTGTAAGCTATGTAGGAGTGAAAATAGATATGAATAGAGAAGAAAAACTAAAAAGGCAATCGAAAATCCGAAATTTCTCGATTATTGCTCATATTGATCACGGTAAATCAACATTAGCTGATCGTATTTTAGAAAAGACATCAGCTTTAACACAACGAGAAATGAAAAATCAATTACTAGATTCAATGGATTTAGAGAGAGAACGAGGAATTACAATAAAGCTAAATGCAGTTCAATTAAAATATAGAGCAAAAGATGGCGAGGACTATACGTTTCACTTAATCGATACACCAGGACACGTCGATTTCACTTATGAAGTTTCACGAAGTCTTGCTGCATGTGAGGGGGCTGTCTTAGTTGTTGATGCTGCACAAGGGATTGAAGCACAAACGTTAGCAAACGTGTATTTAGCTCTTGATAACGATTTAGAAATTCTACCTGTCATTAACAAAATCGATTTGCCTAGTGCTGATCCGGAACGTGTTCGTAATGAAGTGGAAGAAGTAATTGGATTAGATGCTTCAGAAGCTGTGTTGGCGTCAGCGAAAGCAGGGATTGGTATTGAAGAAATACTAGAGCAAATAGTTGAAAAAGTACCAGCACCTGAAGGAGATCCAGAAGGGCCTTTAAAAGCGCTTATTTTTGACTCATTATATGATGCTTATCGAGGAGTCGTTGCATATATTCGAGTTATGGAAGGTTCTGTTAAAGTTGGTCAGAAAATAAAAATGATGGCCACTGGGAAAGAGTTTGAGGTAACTGAAGTAGGTGTATTTAATCCAAAACCGGTTCAATTAAAGGAACTTAATGTTGGAGATGTTGGATTTTTAACAGCGGCTATTAAAAATGTCGGTGATACTCGAGTCGGTGATACGATTACAGACGCAAAAAATGGCGCGACAGAACCACTTCCGGGTTACAGAAAGCTAAATCCAATGGTTTTCTGTGGATTATACCCAATCGATACAGCAAAATACAATGATTTACGAGAAGCATTAGAGAAGCTTGAATTAAATGATTCATCACTTCAATTTGAACCAGAAACATCGCAGGCGCTTGGCTTTGGTTTCAGATGTGGCTTTTTAGGTTTACTTCACATGGAAATAATACAAGAGCGAATTGAGCGTGAATTTAAAATTGACCTAATTACAACTGCTCCGAGTGTTATTTATGACGTTCACTTAACAGATGGGGAAACATTAAAGGTTGATAATCCTTCTAATATGCCTGATCCACAAAAGATAGACCATATTGAAGAACCTTACGTAAAGGCCTCAATTATGGTACCAAACGATTATGTTGGAGCAGTAATGGAGCTTTGTCAGAAAAAACGTGGTATTTTTATTGATATGCAATATTTAGATGAAACACGGGTAAGCATTAATTATGAAATCCCGCTTTCTGAAATTGTTTATGACTTCTTTGATCAATTAAAGTCAAATACAAAAGGCTATGCATCATTTGATTATGAACTTATTGGATACAAAGCTTCTTCATTAGTGAAAATGGATATATTATTAAATGGTGAAAAAATTGACGCACTATCGTTTATCGTTCACCGTGATTCTGCTTATGACCGAGGGAAGAATATCGTTGAGAAATTAAAGGAATTAATTCCGCGTCAACAATTCGAAGTCCCTATTCAAGCAGCAATCGGTCAAAAAATTGTTGCGAGATCGACAATAAAAGCAATGCGTAAAAACGTCCTTGCGAAATGTTATGGTGGAGATATATCTCGTAAACGTAAATTGTTAGAAAAACAAAAAGAAGGGAAAAAACGGATGAAGCAAGTTGGTTCGGTTGAAGTACCTCAAGAGGCGTTTATGGCCGTACTTCGAATGGACGAAAGCTAAAAAAGCTTGAGAGTTAGGCTTGTCCTAATTATTAATAGAATGGAACCAATGCCGCAGCTGATAACTGCGGCATCTTAATTAGAGGGTGAAAATAAATGATAGAATCAGCATACATCCATATCCCGTTTTGTCATCATATATGTCACTATTGTGACTTTAATAAAGTGTTTTTTAAACAACAACCAGTAGATGAATATATTGAAATGGTTATAAAAGAAATGCATGCTGCAAAGCATCATTCGAGAGAACCTTTAAAAACAATTTTTATCGGTGGTGGAACTCCTACTGCGTTAACAACAAAGCAATTGGATCGCTTATTAGAAGGGATTCATCAAGAATTAATTATGTCAAATCAACTGATTGAATTTGCGGTTGAAGCTAATCCAGGTGAATTGACCTTTGATAAACTAAAGGTTCTAAAAAATGCTGGAGTTAATCGGTTGAGTATCGGGGTTCAAAGCTTTAATGATGAGTTATTACAGCGAATTGGTCGGGTTCATCGTAAAGAAGATGTTTTTCGAACGATAGATGCTGCAGAAAAAATTGGCTTTGATAATATGAGTATTGACTTAATGTATGGCTTGCCAGGACAATCAATAGCTGACTTTAAGTCTTCACTAGAAACAGCCTTCACATTAAATATGAAGCATTTCTCGGCTTATTCACTAATAGTAGAACCAAAAACGGTGTTTTATAATTTAATGCAAAAGGGAAAATTATCATTACCACCACAAGAGCAAGAAGCGCAAATGTATGAAATTTCAATGGAAGAAATGGATAAGCACGGGTACAAGCAATATGAAATTAGCAATTACGCAAAACCAGGCTTTGAAAGCCATCATAATCTTACCTATTGGAATAATGAGCATTATTATGGCTTTGGTGCAGGAGCTCATGGATATATTGATGGAAATCGCACATCAAATATTGGTCCAATAAAAAAATATATTGAACAAATAAAGCAAAGCGGCCAAGCTTATCAAAGTATGCATAAGGTAACTTTAGAGGAAAAAATAGAAGAAGAAATGTTTCTTGGTCTAAGAAAAATTGCAGGTGTCGATAAAGCGATTTTTTATAAAAAATATGGCACTAAAATAGAAGACATTTTTGGTGAACAAATGATGAAGTTGGAGAAACAAGGGTTAATCTCAAACAGCGAAAATGCAGTTAAGCTTACACATAATGGAAAGCTTTTAGGGAATGAGGTTTTTCAAGAATTTTTGTCACTATCTTAATGGCGTTTTTTATAAGCTTGTTAGACATAGTGAAATAATCTTGTTACGATGTTGATGTGGTATTTATGCTAAAAATTCTCGAAAAATATTCCAAATAACCTTTCTTAAGGATGAAACGATTTAATAATTGACAATTTATTTAGGTTTTGATAACTTTTTATATATATTTAGCACTCGCACACATAGAGTGCTAACAGAGGTGATGATAGTTGCTTACAGATCGCCAATTGTTGATTCTACAAGTAATTATTGATGATTTTATTCACTCAGCTCAGCCTGTTGGTTCGAGAACATTAGCGAAAAAAAATGAAATTACTTTTAGTTCGGCTACAATTAGAAACGATATGGCTGATTTAGAAGATTTGGGATTTATAGAGAAAACACATAGTTCTTCAGGGCGTGTCCCTTCGGAAAAGGGATATCGTTATTATGTTGATCATCTGTTGTCACCGCAACGGCTGACAAAAACAGAAGTAAACCAAATAAAATCAATTTATGCCGAAAAAATATTTGAACTTGAAAAAGTTGTTCAGAAATCCGCTCAAATCCTATCGGAATTAACGAATTATACTTCGATCGTTCTTGGACCAAAAGTGAAAGAAAATCGTTTGAAGAGAATTCAAATTGTGCCAATTAATAACGACACAGCAGTAGCGATTATTGTAACAAATACAGGGCATGTAGAAAATCGGACTATTAGCTTTCCTGGAACGCTTGATCCTTCAGATATCGAAAAAATGGTCAATATTCTTAATGAACGGCTAACTGGGGTACCGTTAGTTGAACTACAAGACAAGATTTATAAAGAAGTTGTCTCTGTATTAAAGGATCACATTAAAAATTATGATATGATGCTAAAAATAATGGCTGGTACTCTAAAGGTCAATCCAAGTGAAAAAATTTACTTTGGCGGTAAAACGAATATGTTAAGCCAGCCAGAATTTTCAGATATCAATAGAATTCGTTCCTTACTTACAATGATTGAGCAAGAGAAAGAACTATATGGCCTTTTACAATCGAATAAAGCAGGAATATCGATTAAAATTGGCAAGGAAAATGAAAATATAGCAATGGAAAATTGTAGTTTAATTACTGCAACTTATTCGCTTGGTGATAATCAATTAGGGACGATAGCTGTATTAGGACCAACAAGGATGGAATATTCACGAGTTATAAGCTTGTTAAATCACATGGCACATGATTTGTCGAAAACATTAACTGATTTGTATCATGGCTGATAACGTTGGTTATTATGGGAAAGATGGGATAGATAAATTCTATCCCAAACAAACGATATCTTTGTTTAATGAGCATAAAGACTCTTTTTCGTAGAACGTTGCAGTTTTTAGCAAGCAACACCAATGAAAAATATAACAAATCCTTTAAGGAGGTGAACAATTGTGTCAAACGAAAAAAATATTGCAGAACAAGAAGAAGTAATTGAAGAACAAAATGCAGCAGAGGTTGAAGTGGAAGGTGAAACAGTTAATCCTGATACGACTACTGAAACTGAAGAAGCATCTGAATCTGGTAATGTTGCAGAACAAAGAATAGCTGAACTTGAAGCAAAGTTAGAAGAGGCTGAAAACAAGGTATTACGTGCACAAGCTGATTTTGATAATTTTAGAAGACGTACTCGACTTGATCAAGAAGCAGCACAAAAATACCGAGCTCAAAGTTTAGTATCTGAGATTATTCCTGCTCTGGATAATTTTGAAAGAGCATTACAAATAGAAGCAGATAACGACCAAACAAAATCATTGCTACAAGGAATGAATATAGTTTATAACCAGCTAATTCAAGCATTGCAAAATGAGGGAGTGGAAGCAATCAAATCTGTTGGAGAACAATTTGATCCGCACATCCATCAAGCAGTAATGCAAGTAGAGGATGAAAACTTCGAATCCAATACAGTTATTGAAGAATTGCAAAAGGGTTATAAGCTAAAAGACCGAGTGATTCGACCAGCAATGGTTAAGGTAAATCAATAAAAAATTATCACATTACATACTTTAGGAGGTTCATTTCTAATGAGTAAAATTATCGGTATCGACTTAGGTACAACAAACTCATGTGTCGCAGTTTTAGAAGGCGGAGAACCAAAAGTTATTCCAAACCCAGAAGGAAACCGTACAACGCCTTCAGTTGTTGCATTTAAAAATGGGGAACGTCAAGTTGGTGAAGTTGCGAAACGTCAAGCAATTACTAACCCTAATACAATCATTTCGATTAAACGTCATATGGGGACTGACTATAAAGTGGAAATTGAAGGAAAAAACTATACACCACAAGAAATTTCCGCAATTATTCTTCAACATTTAAAATCTTATGCTGAGGAATATTTAGGAGAGCCTGTTACAAAAGCTGTTATTACAGTACCAGCATACTTTAATGATGCTGAACGTCAAGCAACAAAAGACGCTGGTAAAATTGCTGGTTTAGAAGTAGAGCGTATTATTAATGAACCAACAGCTGCAGCATTAGCATATGGTTTAGATAAAACAGATGAAGACCAAACAATTTTAGTTTATGACTTAGGTGGAGGTACATTTGACGTATCTGTACTTGAATTAGGTGACGGTGTATTTGAAGTTCGTTCTACAGCAGGTGATAATCGTCTTGGTGGAGATGACTTTGACCAAGTGATTATCGATTATTTGGTTTCAGAATTCAAAAAAGAGAATGGTATTGATCTTTCAAAAGATAAAATGGCTCTTCAACGTCTAAAAGATGCAGCAGAAAAGGCGAAAAAGGATTTATCAGGAGTTACATCAACACAAATTTCATTACCATTTATCACTGCTGGTGAGGCAGGTCCACTTCATTTAGAAGTTACATTGACTCGTGCAAAATTTGATGAGCTTTCTTCAGATCTTGTTGAAAGAACAATGGGACCTGTACGTCAAGCGTTAAGTGATGCTGATTTAACAGCAAGTGAAATTGATAAAGTTATTCTTGTAGGTGGTTCTACTCGTATTCCTGCTGTTCAGGAAGCAATTAAAAAAGCGCTTGGAAAAGAGCCACATAAAGGTGTTAACCCTGATGAAGTCGTTGCACTTGGTGCTTCTATCCAAGGTGGGGTTATCACTGGTGATGTTAAGGATGTTGTATTACTTGACGTAACACCACTTTCATTAGGTATTGAAACAATGGGTGGCGTGTTTACGAAATTAATTGACCGTAACACTACAATTCCAACAAGTAAATCACAAGTATTCTCAACTGCAGCTGATAACCAAACTGCTGTTGATATTCATGTATTACAAGGTGAGCGTCAAATGGCAGCAGACAACAAAACATTAGGTCGCTTCCAATTGACTGATATTCCACCAGCTCCACGTGGAGTACCGCAAATTGAAGTATCATTTGATATTGATAAAAACGGTATCGTAAATGTCCGTGCAAAAGATTTAGGAACAAATAAAGAACAACAAATTACGATTAAATCATCTACTGGCTTATCAGATGAAGAAATCGAACGTATGGTAAGAGAAGCAGAAGAAAATGCAGATGCTGATAAAAAGCGAAAAGAAGAAGTTGAACTTCGTAACGAGGCAGATCAATTAGTGTTTACAACTGAAAAAACATTAAAAGACCTTGAAGGAAAAGTAGACGAAGCACAAGTAACAAAAGCTAACGAAGCGAAGGACGCTTTAAAAGCTGCGATTGAAAAAAATGATTTAGATGAAATCAAAGCTAAGAAGGAAGAACTCCAAACGATTGTACAAGAGCTTTCTGTTAAATTATATGAAGAAGCAGCAAAACAAGCACAAGCAGGACAAGGTGGAGAAGCTGCTGGCGGAAAAGCAAATGACGATGTAGTCGATGCTGAATTTGAAGAAGTAAAAGATGAGGATAATAAATAATTGTTCTTGTTAAGAAGTCAAAGTCAGGCTTGTCTTGGCTTTGACTTTTTTGGTGTGATTTTTTCAAGGGAATGATGAAGAAATAGAGGTCTCTAACAACAATTAGTTGCTAATAGACTAATGAGAGTGATACAATTTACCTTATGTGAGAAAATCGGGAGTGAGAAATTATGAGCAAGCGTGATTACTATGAGGTACTTGGGTTAAGTAAGAACGCGTCAAAAGATGAGATTAAAAAAGCTTATCGTAAATTATCAAAACAATACCATCCTGATATAAATAAAGAAGCAGATGCTGCTGATAAATTTAAGGAAATTAAAGAAGCTTATGAAACATTAAGTGATGACCAAAAGAAAGCCCACTATGATCAATTTGGTCATACAGATCCAAATCAAGGCTTTGGTGGCGGTGCTGGCTTTGGTGGAGATGGTTTTGGCTTTGAAGATATATTCAGCTCAATCTTTGGCGGTGGAACAAGACGACGTGACCCAAATGCACCACGACAAGGTGCAGATTTACAATATACGATGACTCTCAATTTTGAAGAGGCTGTATTTGGTAAAGAAACGACTATTGAAATACCAAAGGAAGAAACATGTGAGACATGTCATGGATCAGGTGCTCAAAAAGGCACAAAACCTGAAACCTGTTCACATTGTGGCGGAAGTGGTCAATTAAATGTTGAACAAAATACTCCTTTTGGACGAATCGTAAATCGACGAGTTTGTCATCACTGTGAAGGTACAGGCAAAATCATTAAGCATAAATGTGGAACATGTCGTGGAACCGGTAAAGTGAAAAAACGCAAAAAAATCCAAGTGAAAATACCTGCTGGTGTTGACGATGGACAACAATTGCGTGTATCTGGACAAGGTGAACCAGGTGTAAATGGTGGACCTCCAGGTGATTTATATGTCGTCTTCCATGTGAAAGAGCATGAGTTCTTTGAAAGAGATGGTGACGATATTTACTGTGAAATGCCATTAACGTTTGCACAGGCCGCATTAGGTGATGAAATTGAAGTTCCAACACTAGATGGGAAAGTTAAATTAAAAGTGCCTGCTGGAACACAAACTGGAAAGAAATTCCGCTTATCAGGAAAAGGTGTTCCGAATGTTCGGGGATATGGACAGGGTGATCAATACGTCATTTTACGAGTATTAACACCTACAAACCTAACTGAGAAACAAAAGGATTTATTGCGTGAATTTGCTGAAATAAGCGGATCAAAGCCTGATGAACATGAAGAAAGCTTTTTCGATAAAGTAAAGCGAGCTTTTAAAGGTGAATAAGAATATTAATAGATAAAGATTGGAGAGTTGGTAGATATGAAGTGGTCAGAATTTAGTATCCATACAACACAAGAAGCGGTTGAACCCATTTCAAATATTTTACATGAGGCAGGAGCTAGTGGTGTCGTAATTGAGGATATTGCTGATTTATTCAAAGAGCGAAGTACAGAACTCGGTGAAATCTACCAACTAAATCCAACTGATTACCCAGAAGAAGGGGTAATTATCAAAGCTTACTTACCTGTAAACAGCTTCTTAGGAGAGACGGTTGAAGCGATTAAAGATTCCATCAATAACTTGTTAATATATGATATTGATTTAGGTCGAAATCATGTAACCATTAGCGAGGTAAATGAAGAGGAATGGGCAACTGCTTGGAAAAAATATTACCACCCAGTGAAGATATCAGAAAAATTCACAATCGTTCCGACGTGGGAGATCTATGAACCGGTTAGTTCAGACGAACTTATTATCGAGCTTGATCCAGGAATGGCATTTGGCACGGGGACACATCCGACAACAGTACTATGTATTCAAGCATTAGAGGATACAGTTAAAAAAGGTGATAAAGTCATTGATGTTGGAACAGGTTCTGGTGTATTAAGTATTGCAGCTGGATTACTTGGTGCTAAACAGGTAGTAGCACTTGATTTAGACCAGGTTGCTGTTGAAAGTGCACGTTTAAATTGTAAGTTAAACAAAGTACAAAATGTAGTAACTGTTTCACAAAATAATTTGTTAGATGGTATTGAGGGACCTGTTGATTTAATCGTTTCTAATATTCTTGCCGAAATTATTGTTAGGTTTATTGATAAAGCCTATGAAACACTAAAAGTAAACGGAACATTTATCACTTCTGGTATTATTCAAAATAAAAAGCAAGAAGTAAAAGATGCGTTGCTTAAAGCTGGTTTTATTATCGAGGAAACAATGGTCATGGAAGATTGGGTAGCGTTTATTGCAAAGAAAAAATAGATTTTTCTATTTAAGGTGAATGTCATGCAAAGATATTTTATAAATAATAATAAATCAGAATTAACCTCTAATATTCAAATAACTGGTGATGACGTACATCATATTTCACGTGTCCTTCGCATGACACAGGGGAATAAAATTGTATGTTGTACAAAAGATGGATATGAAGCTCTATGTGAAATTGCTGAAATTACCAGTGATCAAGTGAACTGTTTTATATTAGAATGGATGACAGTTAATCGTGAATTACCTGTTTCTATTTCCATTGCGAGCGGGTTGCCTAAAGGGGATAAGCTTGAATGGATTATACAAAAGGGTACCGAATTAGGTGCTTCTTCCTTTATCCCTTTTAATGCTGCCCGTTCTATTGTGAAAATTGAAGATAAAAAGGTTCAAAAAAAGCTTGAACGTTGGCAAAAGATAGCGAAGGAAGCGTCAGAACAATCATATCGCAATAAGGTGCCAGATGTTTCTGAACCTTTGCAATTTAATCGTTTATTAGAGATTTCTAACAACTACGATGTAAAAATCGTTGCATACGAAGAAACAGCTAAACAAGGTGAAAGTAAAAATCTTGCTAAATCACTTTCTGCTTTAGAAGAAGGTGGATCATTAATCGCTGTATTTGGTCCTGAAGGTGGATTAACGGAAAAGGAAGTAGCAAGTCTTGAAGAGATAGGTTTTGTAACCTGTAGCTTTGGACCTAGAATTTTAAGAACTGAAACAGCCCCTTTATATTTATTATCAGCTGTTTCTTATTATTTCGAACTATCGAGGTGAGAACATGCCTACTGTTGCATTTCATACTTTAGGTTGTAAAGTAAATCATTATGAAACAGAAGCTATATGGCAATTGTTTAAAGAAGCAGGCTATGAAAGAACTGATTTTGAACGAATTGCTGATGTATATGTAATTAATACTTGTACTGTTACGAATACAGGCGATAAGAAAAGTCGTCAAGTTATCCGTAGAGCGATCCGGAAAAACCCAGATGGTGTTATTTGTGTAACGGGTTGTTATGCTCAAACATCTCCTGCAGAAATTATGGCAATTCCAGGAGTTGACATAGTTGTTGGTACTCAAGACCGTGTGAAAATGTTGGAATATATTGAGCAATATAAACAGGAACGCCAACCAATTAATGGTGTGCGAAATATTATGAAAACAAGAGTATACGAAGAGCTTGATGTTCCGGCTTTCACAGACCGTACAAGAGCATCGTTAAAAATCCAAGAGGGTTGTAACAATTTCTGTACGTTTTGCATAATCCCTTGGGCTCGTGGTTTAATGCGTTCAAGAGATCCGAAGGAAGTTGTATCACAAGCAAAACAATTAGTACAAGCCGGTTATAAAGAAATTGTATTGACAGGAATCCATACTGGTGGATATGGTGAGGATTTAAAGGATTATAACTTGGCAATGCTTTTACGTGACTTAGAGGAGCAAGTGGATGGCTTAAAACGGATACGTATTTCTTCAATTGAAGCTAGCCAAATTTCTGATGAGGTCATTGAAGTATTAAAGAATTCTAAAAAAGTAGTTAGACACCTTCATATTCCAATTCAATCAGGATCTGATACGGTATTAAAACGTATGCGCAGAAAATATACAATGGAATTTTTTGCAGAAAGAATTGAACGCCTAAAAGAGGCATTGCCTGGATTAGCAATTACTTCTGATGTTATTGTAGGCTTTCCTGGTGAGACTGAAGAGGAATTTATGGAAACGTATAATTTTATTCAAAAACATAAATTTTCTGAGCTACACGTTTTCCCATATTCAAAACGTACGGGTACTCCTGCAGCAAGAATGGATGATCAGGTCGACGAAGAAATAAAAAATGATCGTGTACATCGACTCATTCAATTATCAGATCAGCTAGCTAAAGAATATGCTTCAAAATTTGAAGATGAAGTGTTGGAAGTGATTCCAGAGGAACGTTTTAAAGAGGAAGAAAATGATGATTTATTTGTAGGGTATACAGATAATTATTTAAAAGTTGTTTTCCAAGCGACTGAGGAAATGATTGGGAAAATTGTGAAAGTGAAAATTTCAAAAGCTGGATATCCATATAATGAAGGACAATTTGTTAGAGTTGTAGAAGATTCATTTGATACATTATCTCAAGTTCGTTTATCTTCATAAGTGTAAATAAAGGATTGGTGATATTAATCATCAATCCTTTATTTATGTGGAGTATCTTGGATTTCGAATCCATTAATGATAAGATGTTAGAAGTCAGACATCTTATTTAATGAAAGGAGATATACATATGGTAAATATAGCAAATATGATTGATCACACTGCACTAAAAGCTGATACAACTGCCGCTACAATTAAGCAACTTTGTGAGGAAGCAAAAGAATATCAATTTGCATCTGTCTGTGTTAACCCAACCTGGGTAAAGAAAGCTGCTGAATTACTTCAAGGGAGTGACGTAAAGGTTTGTACGGTAATTGGCTTCCCATTAGGAGCATCTACTACTGAAACAAAGGCTTTTGAAACAAAGGATGCTATTGAAAAGGGTGCAACAGAAGTTGATATGGTTATTAATATCGGCGCTCTAAAGGATAAAAATGATGACTTAGTGGAACGTGATATTAAAGCTGTTGTTGATGCAGCAAGAGGAAAAGCATTAACAAAGGTAATTATCGAAACAAGCTTGTTATCAGAGGAAGAAAAAATACGTGCTTGTCAACTTGCAGTAAAGGCAGGCGCAGATTTTGTAAAAACATCTACAGGATTTTCTACCGGTGGTGCGACAACAGAAGATATTAGTCTTATGCGCAAAACCGTCGGAGAAGGAATTGGTGTAAAAGCTTCTGGAGGAGTTAGAGATACGGCTGGTGCCGAAGCAATGATTAAAGCAGGGGCTACTAGAATTGGTGCTAGTTCAGGGGTATCGATTGTAAAAGGTGAAACATCAAATTCAGATTATTAATAAGGTAAATAAAGCAAAAAAATATCGATACAAACAGTTGAATACGAGCAAAAGAATAAATTATATAAAATAAACAACATTTAACACGGATCTTTTTACTATATGAGTTGACCTTAATAATTCGTTATATTATAATTGCAAAGTACATGTTATCTTTTAAGACATGTTTTATTTAAAGATGTCGATTGGTTGTATTCGGAGGGAGGGAAAGAGAATGTCAAAAACGGTCGTTCGTAAAAACGAGTCGCTTGAAGATGCTCTTCGTCGTTTCAAACGTACTGTATCTAAAAGTGGTACAATACAAGAAGCAAGAAAGCGCGAATTCTATGAAAAGCCTAGCGTAAAGCGTAAGAAAAAGTCTGAAGCAGCTAGAAAGCGCAAATTCTAAAAGAGGGTGTACTTATGAGTCTTCTTGAGCAATTGAATCAAGATATGAAACAAGCGATGAAAAATAAAGAAAAAGACAAGTTAATTGTCATTCGAATGGTCAAGGCTGCGTTGCAAAATGAAGCAATAAAACTTGGTAAAAATGAATTGTCGGAAGAAGATGAATTGACAGTTCTTTCTCGCGAATTAAAACAACGTAAAGACTCCCTCCAGGAATTTAAAAATGCTGATCGTTTGGACTTGGTTGAAAAAACACAAGCGGAAATCGATATTTTAGTCGATTATATGCCTGAACAGCTTTCTGAAGAAGAAGTATCGGAAATTGTTAAACAAACAATTGTAGAAGTAAATGCTACTTCTAAAGCAGATATGGGGAAAGTTATGGGAGCACTTATGCCCAAGGTGAAGGGAAAAGCAGACGGAAGTCTTGTTAATAAACTTGTGTTAAAACAGCTATCATAAAATAATAAAACACCTTGCTATGCAAGGTGTTTTTTATTTTGTAATTCAACGAAACTTCACAAAGTATTCTTTTTTATAAAAAACATGAAACTATCCTTATTTATAAACGTATTACATATTACATAAGTCAAAGGAGAAAGGAGGGAGAAACTACATGAGAAAACCCTTTTATCAATTTTTATTTACTTTTGCAATTATTCTTGCTCTTTTCAATAGTTCACAATCTATCATAAAGGCTGATACTGGAAATGAAGTATTTGTCATTAAATTAGAGGGTACTGTAGAAAAAGGATTGTCACAGTATATTAAAAAAGCAATTTCTGAGGCAAAATCAAATAATGTAAGCCAGATTGTATTAGAAATAGATACATTAGGCGGAGAGGTTGAAGCAGCATTAGAAATAGCAGATTCACTCCGCGCTAGTGATATACCAATAACTGCATTTATTAATAAAAGGGCTATCTCAGCGGGGGCATATATTGCCTTAAATGCAGATGACATTTATATGGCTCCTGGAAGTAAGATCGGTTCTGCTGCGATTATTACTGGAGATGGAAATGCTGCAGATGATAAATCACAATCATTATGGTTAGCCGAGATGAAGGAAGCTGCGGAACATAATGGGAGAGACCCTAAGTTTGCATTAGCAATGGTAGATAAGGAAATTGATCTACCTGAATATGGTGCAGCAAAAGGGGATTTGCTTACACTAGAAACTAAACAAGCTAAAGATGTTGGTTATTCTGAAGGAACGGTCGAAAATATCCATGAACTTTTGGAGAAAAAAAAATTATCAACTGATGCAATTACTTATGCAGATGAGGGTTTAGCTGTTAAGATCGCTCGATTTTTAACTAACCCTGTAGTTGTACCGATATTATTATCGATCGGAAGCTTAGGGTTAGTTGCAGAACTATATTCTCCAGGGTTTGGATTACCAGGGCTCACAGGTTTAACTTCTTTGCTGTTATTTTTTTATGGTCATTATGTAGCAGGATTAGCTGGGATGGAGGCAATTGTCTTTTTTGTATTAGGGATTGCTTTTATCGTTGCAGAATTATTTGTTCCTGGTGGTATACTAGGTGTATTAGGATTTGCAAGTATTGTTGCAAGCCTTTATATTGCTTCTGGAAATGTTATGAATATGACTATCTCATTATTGATTGCATTTGTAATTGCAATCGTAGCATCTATTTTATTAGTAAAGGTGTTTGGAAAGCGTATGAAACTGTTTAATAAATTTATCTTGCGTGACTCTACAAATACTAAAAGTGGCTATGTCTCAAATAAGTCAAGAAATGATTTAATTGGTAAAGAAGGTACTGCATTGACGATATTAAGACCGTCTGGTACAGCTCTCATTATAGATGAACGAGTAGATGTTGTATCAGAAGGGACATATATTGAAAAAGGGCAAAAGATCAAGGTAGTGAAAGTTGAAGGCTCACGTATCGTTGTAAGAGAAATTTAACAATGGATGAAAACGAAAAACAAGTTGGAGGTTCAAAATGGAAGCATCGTTAATTTTACCAATAGGATTAATTATCCTCGGAATTATTGTATTAAGTGTATTTTTTACATTTGTACCAATTGCACTTTGGATTTCTGCATTAGCAGCTGGTGTGAAAATTAGTATTTTCACATTAATTGGAATGAGGCTTCGAAGAGTTATTCCAAGTAGGGTTGTAAATCCCCTTATCAAAGCACATAAAGCTGGCTTAAATGTAACGACAAATCAATTAGAGAGTCATTACTTAGCAGGGGGGAACGTTGATCGCGTCGTAAATGCGCTTATTGCTGCAGAACGTGCGAATATTGAGTTAACCTTTGAACGTTGTGCTGCAATCGATCTTGCTGGACGTGATGTATTAGAGGCTGTACAAATGAGTGTAAATCCAAAAGTAATTGAAACACCTTTTATCGCTGGTGTTGCAATGGATGGTATTGAAGTGAAGGCGAAAGCTAGAATTACTGTAAGAGCAAATATTGAACGCTTAGTCGGGGGAGCCGGAGAAGAAACAATTATTGCTCGTGTCGGTGAAGGGATTGTTTCAACGATAGGTTCGCAAACGGATCATAAAAAAGTTCTAGAAAATCCAGATATGATTTCGCAAACTGTTTTAGGTAAAGGGTTAGATTCAGGAACAGCCTTCGAAATTCTGTCCATTGATATTGCTGATGTAGACATCGGTAAAAACATTGGGGCTGAGCTTCAAACTGAGCAAGCTGAAGCGGATAAAAAGATTGCTCAAGCTAAAGCGGAAGAACGAAGAGCAATGGCTGTTGCACAAGAGCAAGAAATGTTAGCGCGAGTACAGGAAATGAAAGCAAAGGTAGTTGAAGCGGAAGCGAAAGTACCTTTAGCAATGGCTGAGGCGTTACGTTCAGGAAATATAGGTGTTATGGATTATATGAATTTTAAAAATATATCTGCTGACACTGATATGAGAGATTCTATCGGAAAAACTAATCAAGACTATAATGATAATAATGAGTATTAAAAAGTAAAGCTTAGTAATGTAACTAAATCTTAAGGTTGTTTACAGGTAAAGAAAAACTGGCTGTTAATTGCTAGTAAACACTTATAGACCGAAAAAAACGTGTTAAATGATGATGGAAGTACCGAATGACATGGACAATGTATTTTCGGCTCAAAATCCTTCATAAAAAGGAGGGATCTCGTATGGATTTGTTTGAGATTTTTACAAATCCTTTAGTTTGGGCAATAATAGTAGGTTTGATTACGAAGCTATTTTTTTCAAAAGATGAAGATTCTAACAAGAAAAAGGAACAGACGAACAATAAACCGAAGCAAAAACTACCAAAGCCAGTTATGACAACCGTTGAACGCCCTAAAGAAAAAAGAGAAAAACACAAAACGAGACAAACTGTACAGCAGGCATATGAGAAAATGCAAAAAGCAGAAGTTGGGAACTATCAAAAAAACATAGATGCTACGCAAAAAATTCGGGGAAAATCAAATAAGCAAGTGAAGCAAAATCCCTCCCCAGTTAGAGATAATCGATTAATAGTAGACCGCAGGAATGCAATACAAGGTGTAATCTGGAGTGAAATATTAGGGCCACCAAGGTCAAAAAACCCACATTATACAAGAAATAAACGACATTCTTAACTTCTCATCATAATCATGTTATAAGACTCTACTTTCTCTCATACATATGAGATGAAAGGGGGTCTTTTTTTTGGCGAAAAAATGGCGACAACAGCTAACAAAATGGATAACAAATACAATTGACCTTCCTCCCGACGTCATGATGGATCTTCCTAGAATTACGATGGTAGGACAGCTTCATATATACATAGAAAATCATCGCGGACTCCTTGCTTTTACCGATACAGAGCTTCGACTTTTATTAAAACAAGGACAATTATTAATTAAAGGTGAGGCTTTTGTCATAAAAACAATTTTACCGGAAGAAATCCTTCTAGAAGGAAAAATAAGTCAAGTGCAATTTTTAAATGAATAAAGATATATCGTCAGAAATAAAAATGCACAGATTCGTCTGCTGTGTTTCCCAAAAAATGCACAGCAGATCTATTTACATATAAAACAGTTAAGATAGGGGGAGAAGGATGAGAAATCAATGGACGAGTTATTTATACGGTATAATTAAAGTTAGTATTAGTGGTAGGGGAACAGAGCGGTTCTTAAATGAATGTGTACGGGAAAAAATTGTTGTTTGGAAAGTGAAAAGAACGAGTAAGGAAACAATGAGCTTTTTTGTTAGCCTCAAAGATGTACATGCCTTAAGAAAGGTTGTAAGAAATCATGACTGTTCATGTAAATTTGAGCGGCGAATCGGAATGCCATTTTTTGTAAAAAGGACATATCGTAATAGTGGCTTTGTAATAGGATTACTTGCTTTTTTACTTGTTATTTTCGCTTTATCAAATATGATTTGGGGGATAAAAATTGAAGGCGCAACTCCTGAGACGGAACATTTAATCAAAAAAGAACTTTCTCGAATTGGAGTAAAAACTGGTAAATTTCAATTTTTCGTTGATAATCCAGATGAAATTCAAAAATCCTTAACAGATAATATTAATCAAATTACATGGGTTGGGGTAGAACTTACTGGAACCACATACCATTTAAAGGTTGTAGAAAAGAATCAACCAGAAGAAACAGAAAAGGTAAGTCCGAGACATATAATTGCTGAAAAGGAAGCAACTATTGCTAAAATGTTTGTTGAACAAGGACAGCCAATGACAACTTTACATGAGCATGTGAAAAAAGGGCAAATATTAGTATCTGGATTGATAGGGAAAGAGGATGAACAGCAGCAAGTTGCTGCTAAAGCAGAAATTTTCGGGGAAACCTGGTACAAATCAACAATTACAATTCCATTAAAGACATCGTTTCAAGTTTTTACTGGTGAAAATAAAGTTAAACATCATATTAAGGTGGGGTCACTCAACATCCCTGTTTGGGGTTTTGGTAAACCGGAATATGGAGAGTATGAAGTTGAAGATGATGTTAGATATTTAAAGTTTTTAAATTTTACTTTGCCAATAGCTTATTCAAAAGATATTTATCGCGAAAAGGAAGAAGTATCTAGAGATTATTCTGTAGAACAAGCTAAAGAGGCTGCATTAGATCGCGGCAAAAAGGATATTGAAAAAAATTTAGATGAAAAAGAACAAGTAATTGGAGAAAAAATTTTGCACGAGACTACAGAGAATGGTAAAGTTAAATTAACCGTTCTTTACCAAGTGTTAGAAAATATCGTAAAAACTACACCAATTGTTCAGGGAGATTAAAGAATGCCAGAAGAATTAGTGACATTAAACCAGCAGTTAGAAAATCCAAATGAAGCAGTTGCTCTATTTGGTAATCATGATGTTCATCTTAAACGAATTGAAGATGAACTAAATGTCTCCATCGTTACGCGTGGTGAAGCAGTATTTGTTTCCGGAGAGTCGGAAAATGTTAATTTGGTCGATGAATTACTAAAATCGCTACTGCTTATTATTCGTAGAGGAATAAATATTAGTGAGAGAGATGTTCTTTACGCAATCACTATGGCGAAAGAACAGCAGTTAGAACAGTTTGAACAATTATATGTACAGGAAATTTCAAAAACTGCTAAAGGGAAATCAATAAGAGTTAAAACTCTAGGACAGCGCCATTATATTGCTGCAATTCAGAAAAACGATTTAGTTTTTGGAATTGGTCCAGCTGGAACTGGTAAGACTTATTTAGCAGTTGTGATGGCTGTTAATGCATTAAAAAATGGGAGTATTAAAAGAATTATTTTAACTCGTCCTGCTGTAGAAGCAGGGGAGAGTCTTGGTTTCTTACCAGGGGATTTAAAGGAAAAGGTAGATCCTTATTTAAGACCCCTCTATGACGCCTTGCATGATGTTTTAGGGATGGAACATACTCAAAGGTTAATCGAGCGGGGAACAATTGAAATTGCCCCCTTAGCTTATATGCGTGGGAGAACATTGGACGATGCATTTGTCATTCTAGATGAAGCGCAAAATACAACACCAGCTCAAATGAAAATGTTTTTAACAAGATTAGGATTTGGATCTAAAATGGTGATAACAGGCGATATTACTCAAGTAGATTTACCAAAGGGAGTAAATTCTGGCTTAGCAGTAGCAGAAAATACCCTTTCAAATGTTCAAGGAATATCGTTTATAACTTTAGAGCAATCAGATGTAGTTCGACACCCACTCGTTGCAAAAATAATTGCTGCATATGAAAATTCAAATGAAAGCAAGTGACCCGAACCGATAATTCGGGTCACTTTTCTGTTATTCTTTTAAAACACGAGATAATGTCACCCATAAAAAAGGGGTTAAAAAGTCATGATTTTAATTGTAAAATGATTTTAAGAGTTGAACAATGACTGATAAAAGAAAATAATGGACAAGAAACGACTATTGAATGATGATAATATGGAGCTTTATTTGTAGATAAGGTGGTGTCTTTCCTTGAAAAAAGAGAAGAAAAATAATAAAAAACCAAATGTATTAGAGAAGTTTAAAAATCATAAATTTTTACATGCTATGATATATGTCGTACTTGCAATTATCATTTATGCTGCATTGTTTAGCAATGTAAAACCTGAAACTCTCGATATTGAACCTTTTACACCTTCAAAAGAAACAATTTATGCACCAACGACTGTTGTTGATAAAGAAGAAACAGAAAGGAAAAAGAAGGAGGCATATGACTCTGTTGAGGATCAATATGTTCTAGATAAGAATATTTCTGAAGATCAAGTAAATCTTATCTCATCGATTTTTGATGCAATAATCGAGGTAAGAAAAGAAGGCGCCAACACTGAAACCTCTGATAAAGAGGAAACCATTCTTACTCCAGAAGAAAAAGTTAACCGCCTAGTAAACGAAAAATTAACGGATACCATAAATGAAAAAATTCCTAAAGAAACGTTCTTGCCATTGATGAGTGCGTCAGATGAGGATGTAACACTAGCTAAGAATGCTGTTGTTACTGCAGTAAATAATGCTATGAGCAAGGAAATACCTATCGTCCAGTTAACGGAAGCAAAGAATCAGGTGGAGGAGGAATTAAAGTCCTACTCTTTAAAAAAGGATGTCCTCCAATCTTCAATAACCCTTGCAAGATTTGCTATAGCCCAGAATTACTTCCTAGATTTGGATGCTACTAATCAGAAAAGGCAACAGGCATCAGAAGAAGTTAAGGAAGTACAAATTAAACAAGGTCAAATCATTGTAGATGAGGGCGAACTTATTAGTCGGGAAGTATACCGTAAATTAGGCTTGGTTGGCTTACTAGATGACCAGATATCTTACAAACCTTTCATAGGATTAGGTATTCTCGTTTTACTAATAATAACGGGTATCATTTACTTTTTTGAAAAAAAGGATAATAAAATTAAAAATAATTCCTTACTTCTATATTGTTTTATTTTTACAATTACCCTTTTATTAATGAAAATTTTAAGCTTATTTCAGAAAATCGATTATAACCATATCGGTTATATAGTACCTGTTGCAATGGGCGCTATGCTTGTAAAGCTACTGCTTAATGAGAGAATAGCCTTTTTAACCTCAATGATTTTTGCAATTTGTGGCAGTATCATTTTTAATGAAGGAGTTACAGGGAGCTTTAATTTTTCAGTAGGTGTTTATTACTTATTTGCTTGCCTAGTAGGTATATTATTTTTAGGTGACCACAATCTCCGTTCAAAAATCTTACAAGCTGGTTTATTTGTTTCAATTATGAATTGTTTAGTTCTTCTTGCGATATTGCTAATCCGAAATGGAAGCTATACAAATGTTGAAATTGGAACTTACTTTATTATGGCATGTGTTTCTGGGTTAGTGGCATCTGTGTTAACAATAGGCTTTATGCCATTTTTCGAAACCGGATTTGGTATATTATCAACAATGAAATTAATTGAGCTGTCGAATCCGAATCATCCATTATTAAGGAAGATTTTAACGGAAACACCTGGAACGTATCACCATAGTGTAATGGTTGCAAATTTAAGTGAATCTGCTTGTGAAGCAATAGGGGCAGATGGGTTATTAGCGAGAGTTGGTGCTTATTATCACGATATCGGTAAGACAAAGCGGCCACAGTATTTTATTGAAAACCAAATGAATATTGAAAATCCACATAATAAGCTGTCACCACAGTTAAGTAAAAATATTATTATTGCACATGTGACAGATGGTGTGGACATGCTAAAAAAACATAAAATGCCTAAGGAATTTATTGATATTGCAGAACAGCATCACGGTACTTCCCTGTTAAAATATTTTTATCATCAGGCAAAACAAACAAATGATTCAATCTATGAGGAAGAATTTCGATATCCAGGTCCAAAACCACAAACGAAGGAAATCGCCATCATCTCAATTGCTGATAGTGTTGAAGCAGCTGTTCGATCAATGTCAAATCCAACTCCGGATAAAATTGAAAAATTAGTCCGTTCGATTATTGCTGATCGACTACAGGATCATCAGCTGGATGAATGTGATTTAACGTTAAAAGAATTAGATATTATTGCGAAGTCATTTTGTGAATCACTTAAAGGGATATTTCATTCAAGAATTGAATACCCCGAATTAACGAAAAAGCAGAAGGTGAAACAATCATGAGATTAATCATCGATTTAATTGATGAAACGAACGAATTAGTCGAAGAACAACTTAAAACAATAGAGGATTTATTACAATATGCTGCTGACATGGAAGAGGTTGCCCAAGATGCTGAAATTTCAGTCACGTTTGTAACGAATGAGCGTATACAAGAAGTAAACCGTGAATATCGAGATAAGGATCAGCCTACCGATGTTATTTCATTTGCTCTTGAAGAAATGGGAGAGGGAGAAATTGAAATCATTGGTATAGAGCAACCACCAGTATTGGGGGATATTATTATTTCTATCCAACGAGCAAAAGAACAGGCTGAAGAATATGGACATACCTTTTTAAGAGAACTTGGCTTCCTTGCAGTCCATGGATTTTTACATTTATTAGGTTATGATCATATGACAGAGGAAGACGAGAAAGTAATGTTTACTAAACAAAAGGAAATTTTAAATAGTTATGGACTTAAAAGAACCTCGGAACTCTGAATGGAAGCGTTTTTACAAAAGCTTTTGGTTTGCTTCGACCGGTATCGTACAGACATTTAAAACAGAGCGCAATTTTCAAATACATGTTGTTGTATCAATTTTGATGCTTATTATCGGTTTACTGCTGTCATTTACAAAACTTGAGTGGGTTATTTTACTATTTTTAATCGGTGGGATGCTCTCACTTGAGTTAATCAATACAGCTTTAGAGCATGTCGTGGATTTGGTTACAAAAGAAAAAAGACCCCTTGCAAAGGCTGCAAAGGATGCAGCAGCTGGTGCGGTTTTGGTGTATGCAATACTTTCGGTTATAATAGGATTAATTATTGTTTATGGACATTTACCTATTTGAATGAAATCCAGTTTTATTGTGGTGGATTTCGAAAATTCTTACAATTAAATAACAAAATAGAAGAAAACGTGAAATTACTGATTGGTTTAGGTAAAATAATAGTAAGAAATGGATAGTTAATTTAGAAAGGAAGAAATGTTGTGAATATTGAACATCTCATCAGTGAAGCGAAAGAAGCACGTAATATGGCTTATACTCCCTATTCTAAATTTAATGTTGGTGCGGCTTTGTTAACAAAGGATGGAAAAGTCTATAAAGGTTGTAATATAGAAAATGCATCATATAGCATGACAAATTGTGCTGAGCGCACAGCATTGTTTAAAGCCATTTCTGAAGGAGACAAAGACTTTGTTGCATTAGCAGTTATTGCTGATACGAAAAGACCTGTTTCCCCTTGTGGAGCTTGTCGTCAAGTTATTTCAGAGCTTTGTCCCAAAGATATGAAGGTAATACTAACCAATTTACAAGGTGATATACAGGAAATAAATGTAGAAGATTTACTACCAGGAGCGTTTTCAGCGGAGGACTTAGATGAGTAATAATCAAGGATTTAAATCAGGATTTGTATCAATTATTGGAAGACCAAATGTAGGGAAATCTACATTTATAAATAGAGTTATTGGTCAAAAGATAGCTATTATGAGTGATAAACCACAAACAACACGTAATAAAATTCAAGGTGTTTATACTACTGAAAATTCACAGACGATATTTATCGATACACCAGGGATTCATAAACCAAAGCATAAGCTTGGAGATTTTATGATGAAGGTAGCCCAAAATACATTAAAAGAGGTTGACCTTATACTTTTTATGATTAATGCGGAAGAAGGATATGGCAGAGGGGATGAATTTATTATTGAACGGTTGAAGCAGACGAATACGCCTGTTTTTCTAATCATCAATAAAATTGACCAAATTCACCCAGATGAGCTTTTACCAATTATCGAAGAATATAAAAATTTATATCCTTTTAAAGAAATCATTCCGATATCTGCTTTACAAGGTAATAATGTTGATACTTTATTAAAACAAATTGAATCATTATTACCAGAAGGACCACAGTATTACCCAGATGATCAAGTAACAGACCATCCAGAAAGATTTATTATAACAGAATTAATTCGCGAAAAAGTACTTCATTTGACTAGAGAAGAGATACCGCATTCTGTTGCTGTTGTAATGGATTCACTTGAGCGAAGGGAAAATAATAAGGCTATATATGTTGCAGCTACAATTATTGTAGAGCGAGATTCACAAAAGGGAATTATTATTGGAAAACAAGGAAGTATGCTAAAAGAAGTAGGGAAACGCGCACGCGTCGATATCGAAGCACTTCTAGGTTCAAAAGTATTTTTAGAGCTATGGGTAAAAGTTCAAAAAGATTGGCGTAATAAGGCATCACAGTTGCGAGACTATGGATTTAGAGAAGATGAATATTGAGGATAAAAGAATTATTCATAAATGTTGTTAGCAAAAAATGTTTGACATGAAATGATGAAATGCAGGTCAAGATAATGGTAATGAAATTGGATTTATTGTTTGCTAGTCTTAACAACTGAAAGGTGGGGTTTTTATGTTGGATTTTACCTGGAAAGTTTTTTCTCAGACAGGTAGCATTGATACTTATCTTCTTTTTAAAGAATTAGAAAAGGAGAATGAAGAAGGACCCGATTCTCAAGAGGATGAACTAGCTGAAATGGATTTTCCAATTTCCTGATCTTGCCTAAACCTTTGGAAGGTGAGGGAATTTGCTTCAAAAATGTGAAGGTATCGTCATTCGATCGACGGACTATGGTGAAACAAATAAAATTGTAACAATATATACGAGAGAACTTGGAAAAGTTGGGGTTATGGCGAGAGGCGCTAAAAAACCGAATAGCCGCCTTACGTCTATTACCCAACTTTTTACTTATGGAACGTTTTTGTTTCAAAAATCAACTGGTTTAGGAAGTTTGCAGCAAGGTGAAACAATTTTTTCGCATCGGTTTATACGTGAGGATATTTTTTTAACAGCTTATGCCTCTTACATATCAGAATTACTTGATAAAAGTACTGAGAACTTTGAAAGCAATCCTTTTTTATTTGAATTATATAAGCTGACCCTTGATTATTTGAATGAAGAAGTTGACCCGGATATTTTAATGAGCATATTTGAAATAAAAATATTACCTTTGCTAGGATTGAAGCCACAATTTGATTGCTGCACTAATTGTGGAAATAAAGAAGGAACATTTCACTTTTCAATTAGAGAAGCAGGATTCATTTGTCATCGTTGCTTTGAAATTGATCCGTATAGAATTCCTATTTCCCAAACAACCGCTAAATTACTTAGATTATTTTATTATTTTGACTTAAATCGATTAGGGAAGATTTCCTTGAAATCAGAGACAAAAAAAGAGATCAAACATGTCATAGAAGCGTATTACCAAGAGTATTCTGGTCTGACTCTTAAATCAAAGCGTTTCTTAAACCAATTAGATTCCTTAAAGGGGAAGCTATGATACCTATGTACAAAAATATACAGTATATTGACATCGGAGAATTTTTAGATTAATATGCAATTAGAATTTAACAGTTTGCGTTGAAGGAAAGAAGTAGTTACGAATAACCATTAATAGCGACCTTAGGACGGTGAAAGCTAAGGATTGGCTCGTAATGAAAGGCGTTCTGGAGCAGTAATTGAAAGTGGCTTGCCTTTATAATTAGGTGAGCAAATAGGGTGGAACCGCGGGTAAGCTCTCGTCCCTATGTCGATTTTTGGCATAAGGATGGGAGCTTTTTGTTTTCTTCACTAATTATTTATAATATGGAAAACTTTATGGAGGTGTATCAATAATGAATATACAAGAAATGATTCTTACACTACAAAAGCATTGGTCTGATCAAGGGTGTATTTTAATGCAGGCATATGATACTGAAAAAGGTGCTGGAACAATGAGTCCATATACATTTTTACGAAGTATCGGGCCAGAACCATGGAATGTTGCATATGTGGAACCGTCAAGACGACCTGCAGATGGGCGTTATGGCGAAAATCCAAACCGTCTCTATCAGCATCACCAATTTCAAGTTATTATGAAACCATCACCAGACAACATTCAAGAGCTTTATTTAGATTCCTTACGTGCTTTAGGAATAGACCCATTGGAGCATGATATTCGTTTTGTAGAGGACAACTGGGAAAACCCTTCTTTAGGCTGTGCAGGATTGGGATGGGAAGTATGGTTGGATGGAATGGAAATTACTCAGTTTACATATTTCCAACAAGTAGGTGGAATAGAATGTAAACCCGTTTCTGCCGAAATTACCTATGGGATTGAGAGATTAGCTTCATATATACAGGATAAAGAAAATGTATTTGATCTTGAATGGACTGAGGGATTTACTGTTCGCGACATCTTTTTGATGCCGGAATATGAACATTCTAAATATACGTTTGAAACATCGGATACAGAGATGTTGTTCCAATTGTTTTCAACTTATGAAAAGGAAGCAATTCGTCAAATGGATGAAGGCTTAGTCCATCCAGCTTATGATTATGTTTTAAAATGCTCCCATACATTTAATTTATTAGATGCTAAAGGAGCCATTTCCGTCACTGAACGCACAGGCTATATTGCTAGAGTGCGGAACTTAGCTCGTAAAGTTGCAAAAACATTTTATGAGGAACGAGAAAAACTAGGTTTTCCAATGTTAGTGAAGGAAGGAGGAGAAGCAAATGAGTAAACAGGATTTACTTATTGAGATCGGGTTAGAGGAAGTACCTGCACATTATGTGACAGATGCGTCTAATCAATTTACTACTAAAGTTTCTGAGTGGCTAAATGATAAAAAGCTTTCTTATGGAGAGGTCAAATCTTATTCTACACCTCGTAGATTAGCTGTCTTAGTAAAAGAGGTTGATGAAAAACAACCTGATATTGAAGAAGAAGCAAAAGGCCCTGCAAGGAAAATTGCTGTTGATGAGAATGGGAATTGGACAAAGGCTGCAATTGGTTTTTCAAAGGGTCAAGGTGCAAATGTAGAAGATATTTATTTTAAAGAAATAAATGGTGTCGAATATGTCCATGTGCAAAAATCGATTAAAGGACAGGAAACAAAAACATTATTAACAGAATTACGTCAAATTATCATAGGACTAACATTTCCTAAAAATATGCGTTGGGGTAACCAAGACATGCGTTACATTCGTCCAATTAAGTGGATTGTTGCCTTGTTTGGCAAAGAAATCATCCCATTTGAAATAGCTGGAGTAACAACTAATTCATATACTTTTGGCCATCGCTTTTTAGGAAGTCAGGTTGAAATAGCTGCACCTTCTTTATATGAAGCGCTATTGTTAGAGCAATTTGTATTAGCAGATCCTATCAAAAGAAAAGAAGCAATTGTTAATCAGCTTTCTGAGATGGAAGCAGAGCAAAATTGGGTTATTCCAATTGATGCTGAATTATTGGAAGAAGTAAATAATCTTGTTGAGTATCCAACTGCGTTGTTTGGAAAATTCGAAGCGGATTATTTATCTTTACCTGATGAAGTATTAGTTACGACTATGAAAGAGCACCAACGATATTTTCCTGTAAGAAATCAGAGCGGAGAATTACAACCATTTTTTGTCACAGTTCGAAATGGTGACCACAATCATCTTGAAAATGTAGCAAGAGGAAATGAAAAAGTTTTACGTGCAAGATTATCAGATGCAAATTTCTTTTATAAAGAAGACCAAAAGCTAAAAATTGAAGATGCTGTTTTGAAATTAGATAAAATTGTCTTCCATGAGGAATTAGGAACACTTGGAGAAAAGGTAAAACGAATTGTTAAAATTGCAGAAATATTATCAGATAAATTAAAGGTATCTGAAGAAGAAAAGAAAGATGTTGCCCGTGCTGCATCAATTTGTAAATTTGACCTCGTTACACATATGGTTTATGAATTCCCTGAATTACAAGGAAAAATAGGTGAAAAATACGCAAGAATTAGTGGGGAAAAAGAGGCAGTTGCATTAGCTGTAAACGAACATTATATGCCAAGACATGCTGATGATGAGATCCCGAATTCAAATGTCGGTGGAATAGTTGCCCTTGCAGACAAACTTGATACAATTGTTGGTTTTTTCGCAATTAATAAAATTCCTTCTGGTTCACAGGATCCTTATGCATTAAGAAGGCAGGCTAGTGGAATTGTCCAAATATTGCTAGCTAAAAACTGGAAACTTGCATTGCCTGAATTATTCGATTTGACATTGGACTTCTATAAGGAAATAGCAAAGTCTGATACGAAGCAAGATCTTTTATCTTTCTTTAAATTACGTCTAAAACACGTATTTGCGGAAGAGAAAATTAGACATGATATCGTTGATGCAGTATTAGAATCGTCAAATATTGAAGTAACCTCATTAGTGAATCGCGCAAAAATTCTTAACGAAATCTCTAAGACTGAGCGATTTAAAGAGGAAGTAGAATCGTTATCTCGTGTAATGAATATTGCAAAAAAAGGTATTGAAAAGGAAATTAACCCACAATTATTTGAAAATGAATACGAAGAAACATTATATAAAGAATATTTACGTATATCGACAGATGTATCTACTCTTTTGACAAATGGTCAAGAGAAGGAAGGTTATCAGCTATTAGCTAGTCTTAAAGAGGTAATTAATGCTTACTTTGACCATACGATGGTCATGGCTGAAAACGAAATTGTAAAAGAAAATCGTTTAGCACAAATGGTTAAATTATCAAAATTAATTCAATCTTTTGCGCAAATAAATAATATTATAGTTAAGTAACAGGTAATTAGCAGTACGGATGAGGATTTTAATTTAACCTGAGAGCTGACCAATTGTCAGCTCTTTTTCTAAAGAGTAAATGTGTTAGAACATATTTCTTTTCAAAAATGAAGGAATGTATATAATATTTCTATAAAGAAGTGGGTAATACATTCATTTTGAATTGACGATATTAGAGATAAAAGGGGAAAAACATTAACTGAAATGAAATTGCTTCAATAGCGTTTTTGAAAATAAATAAGATGTTATAGAGGGAAATCTTCTAAAGTCTAAAATGATGAGATCCTCGTAACTTATTGCTAAAAAGTTTAGTTCAAATAATGAAGAGGGGTAAAATGATGAATTACCGCATGGTGTATATTGTTTCGGACTCTGTTGGAGAAACGGCAGAATTAGTTGTAAAAGCAGCAGCTAGCCAATTCAATGGAGTGTCGGTAAATACAAAAATAAAACGAATTCCTTATGTTGAGGACAAAGGGACAATTTTAGAAGTATTATCACTTGCAAAAGAGGATAATGCAATAGTTTGTTTTACGTTGGTCATACCAGAATTAAGACAATATTTAATAGAAGAAGCTGTTAAACAGGGAGTTGTTTACTATGATATCATTGGCCCTCTTATTGATATTATGGAAAACTCATATGGAAAAGCGGCAAAGTATGAACCCGGTAGAGTCCGTAAACTTGATGAAGAGTATTTTAAAAAGGTTGAAGCAATTGAATTTGCAGTCAAATATGATGATGGTCGAGATCCTAGGGGAATCCTCAAGGCGGATATCGTATTAATTGGTGTATCACGTACTTCGAAAACCCCACTTTCTCAATATTTAGCGCATAAGAGATTTAAAGTAGCCAATGTTCCGATTGTACCTGAAGTTGAACCACCAGAAGAACTTTATAAAGTTTCAGCACAAAAATGTATAGGACTGCGAATTAGTCCTGATAAGCTAAATCATATTCGCAGAGAGAGATTAAAATCATTAGGACTTAATGATGAAGCATTTTATGCGAATATTAATCGAATTAAAGAGGAATTAGACTACTTTGATAAAATAGTTGATAAAATTGGCTGTCAGGTAATTGATGTATCAAATAAAGCTGTTGAGGAAACGGCAAATATTATTGCAAAGCTTCATGAATAAAATCGGTATACTAAACGATTTATACTTTTTGACGATATAAGCCATCACTATGATTGATCTTAATTTGGAACTAAAAACAAAAAAACAATAGATATTTGTAGAATTTTATATTATAATAAAAAATTGTGATAAAATTATTTTTTTTAGGTTTAGAACTTGACTTTGAGGAATAAACTATTAATTGTAAACTGTCAAGAAATATCCCAAAAAATAATTCGACAAAAGTCTTTTATTTCCGAAATTGTTTTGATTTGAATGCATTCAAAAGAAGGAATTTGTCGGAGTAATGTAGAATAGAGGATTATGACGAAAAACAATGAATATTTATGTTGATGCAGATGCATGTCCTGTGAAACAAGAAATAATGACCATTGCAAATGAATACCAATTTGAAGTGGTTTTTGTTGCCTCTTATAACCATGTTTCAGAAAAAACCTATGGAGGGAAATGGGTCTTTGTTGATACAGGCAAAGAAGCGGCAGATTTATACATTGTCAACCATGTGAAGAAAGGTGACTTAGTCGTTTCTCAGGATATAGGCTTAGCAGGTCTGTTATTAAAAAAAGAAGTTCTAGTTATTACTCCAAGAGGTAAAATTTATACAGAGAGTAATATTGACACTGCATTGCAATTTCGATATTTATCAGCTATGGAAAGACGTGGTGGCAAGTTTACAAAAGGACCGAAAAAATTCACAGAAGCAGATATTATAAATTTTATCACAACAATGAAAAAAATTTTGTCGAAAGATGCAGGAGATTTGAAATGAATCTCGAATATCTTTAAATACGGAGTTGTTTATATGGGAAATCGAATTCCCGAGGAATTAATCGAAAAAATACAACGAACTTCTGACATTGTTGATGTGATAAGTGAATATGTTCAATTGAAGAAACAAGGTCGTAACTACTTTGGATTATGTCCTTTTCATGGAGAAAAATCTCCTTCGTTTTCCGTTTCGGCAGATAAACAGATTTATCACTGTTTTGGCTGTGGCGCTGGTGGAAATGTCTTTTCGTTTCTTATGCAGCATAATGGCTATACATTTATTGAAGCAGCACAACATCTTGCTGATAGGGCAAATATTGAATTGCCTAATATAACTGTACCATCTGTAAATCAAACAAGCGTTTCAAAAGATGCTGATAAAATGATTGAAGCGCATGAGTTATTAAAAAAATTCTACCACCATTTATTGATAAATACAAAAGAAGGTCAGCCTGCATTAGATTACCTTATAAACAGAGGGTTTACTAAAGAGATAATCGATAAGTTTGAAATTGGATATGCCTTAGATTCCTGGGATTTAATAACAAAGTTTCTTAAGAGTAGAAATTTCGATTTATCAGTAATGGAAGAAGCTGGATTGGTAGTAAAAAAAAATAACTCAGAGGACTTTTTTGATCGATTTCGAAATCGAATCATGTTCCCAATTTCGGATCACCATGGAGCTACGGTAGCATTCTCTGGAAGAGTTCTTGGAGACGAAAAGCCGAAATATTTAAATAGTCCTGAAACAAAAATATTTAATAAAAGTAAGCTACTTTATAACTTTAATCGAGCAAGAGTACATATTCGAAAAAATCAACAGGTAGTATTATTTGAGGGATATGCAGATGTAATTTCAGCCGATCGTTCAGGTGTGGAATATTCAATTGCAACAATGGGTACTTCACTTACAGAGGAACAGGCAAAAATTATCCGTAGAAACGTAAATGAAGTGACTCTTTGTTATGATTCTGACTCCGCTGGAATTGAAGCAACAATAAGAGCTTCAAAGATCTTAACTGCTGCAGGTTGTACAGTAAAAGTGGCTCTTATTCCAGATGGATTAGACCCTGATGACTACATCAATAAATTTGGTGCAGATAAATTTAAAAATGATGTAATAGGGGCAAGCGTTCCGTTAATGACATTTAAAATGAAATACTTCCGTAGGGGCAAAAACCTTCAAAACGAAGGGGAAAGGCTTCAATATATTGACAATGTCATGATTGAGATTAGTAAATTGGAGAATGCGATTGAGAAGGAAATATATTTAAAGCAGCTTTCAAAAGAGTTTGACCTTTCGATGGATGTATTAAAAGAGCAGCTTCAGCAAAAAGAATCACAATACAAACCGAAGCAGCAAGGCTCAGTCCAAAAACGTGTAGAAGAATCTCAGTACCAAAGAAAACCAATCAATACAAAACGTTTATTGCCAGCCTTTCATACTGCAGAAAGAATGCTTATTGGACATATGCTTAGAAGCAAGGACTTTGCTGAAAAAGTTCTCGAACGGTTAGGATTACAATTTAATATTGAAGAGCACAAAGCAATTGTAACTTATTTATATGCATATTATGAAGAGGGAAATCCAGAAAATGTTAGTTCGTTTTTATCCAGACTTCCAAATCCGGAGTTACAGCATATCGTATCAAATATTGCAATGATTCCTTTAAATCCGGAAGTTAGTGAGCAGGAGCTTACTGATTATATAAAACAGGTGTTGAATCATCAAAAAATGTTAATGATAAAAGAAAAAGAAGCAGAAAAAAATGAAGCTGAAAGAAATAAACAATATAAAGAAGCTGCTCAAATTGCAATGGAAATTATCCAATTAAAACAATCACTTAAAGTTTGATTTGTAGGACGAAAGTAAACAGAGTGAGTTAATCCTAGATGTGTCAGTTACTTTTTGTGACAAAAGCACATCGATTAATATAAATGGTAATAATGCTAAATAGTAATCCGATGCTTATCAGATAGTGATAAGTTTGGAAGGAGGGGATCCAATGGCTGATAAACAAACCCATGAAACTGAAGTAACCTTTGAACAGGTAAAAGACCAGTTAACTGAAATAGGGAAAAAACGAGGAGTTTTGACATATGAAGAAATAGCAGAACGTATGTCGAACTTTGAAATTGAATCAGACCAAATGGATGAGTATTATGAGTTTTTAGGTGAACAAGGAGTAGAATTAATAGGTGAAACTGCTGGTGTAGAAGAAGATCCTAATGTAAAAGACCTTGCTAAGGAAGAAGAGTTCGACTTAAATGATTTGAGCGTTCCTCCTGGCGTAAAGATAAATGACCCAGTTCGTATGTACTTAAAAGAAATAGGGAGAGTTGATCTTTTATCTGCTGATGAAGAGATAGAACTTGCAAATCGAATTGAAAATGGTGATGAAGAAGCAAAACGTAGACTTGCAGAAGCAAACTTACGTTTAGTAGTTAGTATTGCAAAGCGTTATGTTGGCCGCGGAATGCTATTTCTCGATTTAATCCAAGAAGGTAATATGGGACTAATGAAAGCTGTTGAAAAGTTTGATTACCGTAAAGGATTTAAATTTAGTACGTATGCTACATGGTGGATTCGCCAAGCGATTACACGTGCAATTGCTGACCAAGCACGAACAATACGTATTCCAGTTCATATGGTAGAAACGATTAACAAGCTAATTAGGGTTCAGCGTCAATTACTTCAAGACTTAGGTAGAGAACCAACTCCTGAAGAAATTGGGGAAGATATGGAATTAACTCCAGATAAAGTCAGAGAAATTTTAAAAATTGCACAAGAGCCAGTTTCTCTGGAAACTCCAATCGGTGAAGAAGATGATTCACATCTTGGAGACTTTATCGAAGATCAGGATGCAACTTCTCCATCAGAACATGCTGCATATGAGTTATTAAAAGAACAGCTAGAAGATGTTCTAGATACGTTAACTGATCGTGAAGAAAATGTTTTACGTCTTCGATTCGGCCTTGACGACGGCAGAACAAGAACTTTAGAAGAAGTTGGTAAAGTATTCGGTGTTACTCGCGAACGTATACGTCAAATCGAAGCGAAAGCACTTCGTAAGCTACGTCATCCAAGCAGAAGCAAACGTCTTAAGGACTTTTTAGAATAGGATAAGGCGGACACATTGTCCGTCTTTTTAATTAGTAACAGACGAGATTTAAGAAGGATGACTAACATGAATCTAGAAAAAAAGAAAATAATTATAAATGAAATCCACTATTGGAAAAACAACAAGTTATTACCTGATACTTATTGTAACTTTCTTCTCGCTTTATATACAGAAGGTAATCATAATGAAGATGACCAATTATTAAGTAAAACTAAAAAGAGTGGCGCAAAGTTTTTGTTGCTTACGTTATTGGCTCTTTTATTAGTAATTACGCTTCTTGTCATTTATTTTACTGAATTGTCATTTGTTTTGCAAATGGCCATAGCAGTTTTTTTACTCTTAGTTTCAATTGTTGTTACCGCTTACTTTAATAAATTCGGGAAAATATTTCAAGTGCCATTAAGCATAACTCTTATTCAATTTTTAATTTGTTCTATAACTTTAATAGAGAAAATATCCTACAGTAATCAAATATGGATTGCTGCAACTGTTTTAGGGAATTGTATTTTGTGGATGACATTAGGGAAATTTTATCGAATGGTATATTTAATAATTAGTGGTACGATTGGAATCATGATTCTTTTTGGTATTATTATCTTATAAAATTTGCATTATGTATAGTAATGTCAATCTTTTATTTTGAATATTAGGACAAAAATCACTTTTTTGTCTAAATTGTGAAAATCTTTAAAGTGATGAAAGATAAGGCTTTCACTAATCGGGAATATAAAGTAAAATAGAGGTTGTTTAAAATGAAATTATGTAGTTTATCCTTCAATTTAGGCAGTGTATATCTATTAATGCATTTTGCCTGTAAAGATTCATTCAAATATTAGATGGGCAACTTATCTAATAGGAAAAATTTTTTATTTACATAAGGGAGGTTACATGATGAATCGCAATCCACTTATTCCATTTTTATTAATCGCAGTTCTAGGAATCGGCCTTATGTTCCTTTTATCTTTTAAAGGTCTTGGCGATCATGAAAAGCTTGCAAACGGCGGCGAAGAGGAAAAAGCAGAGGATCTTGCAAACGCTACACCTGAAGAATTATATCAACAAGCAGGTTGTATCGGTTGCCATGGGGAGAATTATCAAGGACAAGGTTCTGCACCTTCATTAATCGGTGCTGGTGAAAGATTAGGGGTAGATGGGATTAAGAAAACAATTCAAGAAGGTAGAGGCGCTATGCCAGGTGGTTTAATCCAGGATGCTGAACAATTAGATAAAATGGCTGAATGGGTATCAAAGTTAAAATAGTTAGTTTACTTATACAGAATAATTTAAGTGCTTTCTATGCTTAGCTGAATACTTGGAAAGATCATTTCTTCCACGGTAGTTATTTCACCGAAGCATAAATAAAGTGGTGGACAACTTACTTTGAGAGGTAACAGGGATAGTAATCATCTATTCTTTAAGAAACACTAAAAATCCTTTGCTTTTGTAAAGGATTTTTTTTTATAATATTTTGTAAAGCTCTTTTTCGGATTTATTTACAACGATTTGATATATTTAATATTTAAGGAAATAATGACAGAGAATCTTAATGATAGTGGTGAGAATATGAATGAATTAAAATTATCGCAAAGATTAGAAAAAGTTGCGAATTATCTACCGGAGAACTCAATATTTGCTGATATTGGCTCAGACCATGCTTATCTACCTTGTCACGCTGTGTTAGAAGGGAAGGCACAGGGGGCAATTGTAGGTGAAATTACAGATGGACCTTTTTATTCTGCTCAAAAACAAGTATTAAGGTGCGAGCTTTCAGATGTTATCTCAGTTCGAAAAGGAGACGGGTTATCAGTCATTGAAGATGGTGAGCATCTTGACTGTATTACGATAGCTGGGATGGGCGGAGGCCTCATAAAAAAAATACTTGAAGAAGGTAAAAAGAAATTAGTTAATGTAAAAAGGCTTGTTTTACAACCAAATATCCATGCAATTTACATAAGACAATGGTTGTTAGAAAATGATTGGGAATTAATCGATGAAACTATTTTAGAAGAGGATAATAAAATCTATGAAATACTTGTAGCTGAAAAAGGAGATCCGTTGAAGCCTTATCAAAATATAGAGCTTCAAGCTGGTTTATTGGTTGGTCCTATTTTAGCTAAAGAGAAATCGCCTATTTTTCAAAAAAAATGGTCACATGAAATAAATCATTGGAAAACAATTCTAAAGCAGCTTGAAGATGCGGGCTATACATATGGAAATAATGATAAGTATAGAGAGGTAACAGGCCAATTACAATTGGTTCAGGAGGTTTTATCATGAAGAATAAGATACCTAACGGAAATGAGGTAATTCAATTATTTGAGCAATTTTCTCCGAAGTCGTATGCCCTAGAAGGAGATAAGATTGGTTTGCAAATTGGTAAACTTAATAAACCGATTCAACATGTCATGATTACTCTAGATGTTGTTGAAGAAGTAATTGATGAAGCAATTGAAAAAAAGGTTGATTTACTTATTGCTCATCATCCTCCAATTTTTAGGCCGCTAAAAAAGCTTACAACGGATACAACTTATGGGAGAATGATTGAGAAATGTATTAAACATGATATTGCAGTCTATGTAGCTCACACTAATTTAGATGTAGCATTTGGTGGAGTTAATGACTTACTAGCAGATGCGCTTCAATTACATAATACTGAGGTATTAATCCCTACTTACGAGGATAAATTAAAAAAATTAGTTGTTTATGTACCAGTAACACATGAAGAACAGGTCCGAAAAGCCATCGGGGATGCGGGAGCAGGTCATCTAGGAAATTATAGTCACTGCACATTTAAAACAATCGGTAATGGCAGCTTTTTACCTGAAGAGGGTGCTTTACCTTTTATCGGCAAACTTGGAGAAATTGAAGTTGTTGAAGAAGCACGTATAGAAACGGTTATTCCTGCTTCAATTGAAAAAAAGGTAATTCAAGCTATGCTTAAGGCACATCCTTATGAAGAGGTTGCCTATGACATTTATTCACTTGAACAACAAGGAACCCAATTAGGACTTGGTAGAATTGGTTATTTAGAAGATGAGCTTACACTAAAAGAGTTTGCTGAACATGTTAAAAACTCATTAAAGGTTGACCGTGTAAGAATGGTTGGAAATGAAGGGGATATAATAAAAAAAGTTGCTGTATTAGGTGGAGACGGAAATAAATATATACAGCAAGCGAAATTTAAAGGTGCAGATGTTTACGTTACAGGTGATTTGTACTTTCATGTAGCTCATGATGCGTTAATGTTAGGATTAAATGTAATTGATCCAGGACATCATGTTGAGAAAGTAATGATAGATGGTGTTGTACAAAAATTATCAAAAATGTGTAACGAAAAAAAATTAGCTGTGAATGTAGTTGGTTCCAGCATTGATACAAATCCCTTTCAATTTGTTTAATTCATATAAGAAAGCCCATTACATTAATTAAGATGTAATGGGCTTTCTGAGCATTTATTTTTTTGTTTTAACTTTTGGGAGAATTTTTGAAAGTGGAACATGATGATTTAAATCCCATGTAGAAGGATCATTATGATCGTATTGCTCCAAAAATTGAATGACCTTTTTTGTAATTGGAGTAGGTGTTGATGCACCAGCTGTTACGGCCACTTTTTTAACATTAGTAAGCCATTCTAGCTTAAGCTCACTTAAATCTGAAATTCGATATGCTTTCGTTTTTGCTATTTGTTCAGATACTTGTGCTAAACGGTTTGAATTATTGCTTTTAGGATCTCCAACAACGATTGTTAAATCAGCTGCACCAGCTTGTTCAGCAACAGCCTCTTGTCGAACTTGTGTAGCTAAACAAATTTCTTTATGAGTTTCTGCATGTGGAAACTTTTCTTTCACTTTCTCCATAATATCTGCGACATCCCATTGGCTCATTGTTGTTTGATTAGTCACAATGATTTTTTCATTTTCAATCTTTAGATTGTCTACATCTTCAGCTGATTCTACAAGATGAACAATATGTGGAGCAACACCAACAGCTCCTTCTGGCTCTGGGTGTCCCTTTTTCCCTATATAGATGACATGATAGCCTTCTGCCTCTTTTTCCCGAATGAGATCATGTGTTTTTGTCACATCAGGACAGGTTGCATCAAGTGTTACTAGTCCTTTTTCTTTTGCGATTCTACGTACTTCTGGAGATACACCGTGGGCAGTGAAAATAATCGTACCCTTATCAACCTTTTCAAGAATATCTAAACGGTTTTTCCCATCAAGAGTAATGATTCCATCTTCCTCGAATGCATCGGTAACATGTTTATTATGAACAATCATACCTAAAATGTAGATTGGTCTTGGTAATGTTTTATCTAATGCAGCATTTTTGGCGATAACCATAGCATCAACAACGCCATAGCAATATCCACGTGGAGCGATTTTTATTACGTCCATTTTGTGTTGCCTCCTTAAGAGATCATTAGGCTTTGTTAAATATTGTTGATTTTTTGCCTTGATGAAAATAGCATAAGACGTACTCTGAAGCTAAGACTCAGAGTTTTCTCTAGCACTTGGACATATAGCAAATGATCAACAGATAAGTTTTAACAGCATGCCTTTTCATTAAAAAAAGCCGAAAATCGGCTTAAACTCTTATAATCTCTTAATATTATATCGAAAATATGGGAAGAATACAAAGTGGAAAAATTAGATATACATTTTTGGCTTAGAACTTTTGGGTTGTGAAGTGGCCTTTTTTCTAACAGGTGATGATTCAGATTCTTTTTCTTCATTTAATGGACTTAGCTTCTTGGTTGATTTTTTGCTTTTTACCTTTTCTGACTTTTGTTGTTGAACTTCACTGTGTTTAGTATCACTTGATTGAAATGTTTCGTTGCTGTTACCATTTTCAATTTCTTTTTCAATTTCTTTTTCATTATTAGCTTCTGTACTAGTATCTTCACTATTTAATTCACGATATATTTTAATCATTGCAGGTAAGTTTTTAATTAATGGTCCGTATTGCTGAACCATTGGTGTCACTTGTTGAGCCATACCTAGTACTTTTTGAACATTCCCAAGCATACTAGAAATATTCGATGGGTTTGTCAGTCCTTGGAGAATTCCAGGTGCACCTGAGCGGGTAGCGGTCGTAACTCCTTGTATAAGCCCTTGAGGGTTAACGGGGCCAACTGCTTGGTTTCCTGGTATGATTCTTGAAAGAATTCCTTTTAATCCTCCACCTCTTGCAGCAGCCTGTGGAGCAAATTGTCCTCCTCTCATTATTGGTAATGTTGGTTGCCGCATTATAGGCATCTGTCTTGGTTGTGGTGGATAAAAGCCTCTAGTGTTCATTGGAGGCATAGGTCTATTTTGAAACAATATAAGTCCTCCTCTCATTTAAAGTTCCTCTATGGATAGATTATGCAGTTAGATGAAGAATGGTTTCTTTATTTAACAGTAGATATTTAAGGTAAATTTTGAGTTTTTACGAGAATCGTATATAATGAAATGATGGATAAATAAAGTGATACATATATATTTGCATTAGCTTTATCCAAAAGGAGATGACAAGAATGGTCGAAACTAAATTTGAGCGTTTTTCGCTTAAACCTTTTATTATAGAGGCAATAACGAAAGAATTAAACTTTTTTGAACCAACAGAAATTCAAGAAAGATTAATCCCATCAATTTTGAGGGGAGAAAGTGCTATCGGACAATCTCAGACAGGGACTGGGAAGACACACGCATACTTATTGCCTTTACTTAACAAAATTGAGCCTGAACGGAAGGAAGTTCAATTAGTCATTACCGCACCAACACGGGAATTAGCAACACAAATTTATAATGAGGTTGTTAAAATTACTTCCTTTTCTAAGGAAGAGATGACCGCTAAATGCTATATAGGGGGTACAGATAAACAACGGGCAATTGAAAAGTTAAAATCGCAACCTCAAATTGTTGTTGGAACACCTGGAAGAATTAATGATTTAGTCAATGAGCATGCACTTATTGTTGGGAAAGCTCGGGCCTTTGTTGTTGATGAAGCCGATTTAATGTTAGATATGGGTTTTATAAAAGAAGTAGATATGATTGCTGGACAAATGCCTGAAAATCTACAAATGCTCGTTTTTTCTGCAACAATACCAGAAAAACTAAAACCTTTTCTTAAAAAATATTTGGAAAATCCAAAGTTTACTCATGTAGCACCTAAACAAGCGACTGCAGCAAAAATTGAGCATGTCTTAGTTCCTACTAGACACCGGGATAAAATAAAGCTAGTTTATGAAATGTTAGTAGGATTTAACCCTTTCCTAGCAATAGTTTTTACGAATACGAAAAAGAGAGCTGACGAAGTTGCAGATGCGCTAATTGATCAAGGGTTAAAGGTTGGGCGTATCCATGGTGATTTATCACCTCGCGATCGGAAAAAAATGATGAAGCAAATTAACGATCTTGAGTATCAATATGTTGTTGCTACAGATTTAGCTGCAAGAGGGATTGATATTAAAGGAGTTAGTCATGTCATTAATTTTGAAATACCGACAGCTGAATTGGATTTTTATATTCATCGTGTTGGACGAACAGCAAGGGCAGGAAGCTCAGGGATAGCTGTGACACTTTATGAAGCTTCAGATGAGGATGCGTTAAATAAACTAGAGAAATTGGGAATAGAGTTTATTAATCGTGATTTTGTTAATGGAGAATGGAAAGACATTGAAGATCGAAAAAGACGTAAAAATCGAAAAAGAGTAGCTGATGAAGTAGATGCTGCAGTAAAAAGTATTGTTCAAAAGCCTAAAAAGGTAAAACCTGGATATAAAAAGAAAATGAGTCAGGAAATGGAACAAATTAAAAAGAGAAAGAGAAGATTAAATCGAAGAGGGAAATAGGAGGAAGATAAATGCTTAAACTAGGTTCACATGTATCGATGAGTGGAAAGAAAATGCTTTTAGCATCTAGTGAGGAAGCTGTTTCATATGGTGCAAACACGTTTATGATCTACACAGGTGCACCGCAAAATACTCGGCGAAAAAAGATTGAGGAATTAAATATTGAGGCTGGACAAGCCCATATGAAGGAGCATGGAATTGAAGAGATTATCGTTCATGCCCCATACATTATTAATATTGGTAATTCTACAAACCCAGCTACATTTGAATTAGGAGTTAATTTTTTACATTCAGAAATTGAAAGAACACAAGCGATTGGAGCAAAGCAAATTGTTCTTCATCCTGGTGCACATGTTGGGGCAGGAGCAGACGTTGGAATTAAAACAATTATTCAAGGGTTAAATGAAGTGCTAGAGCAGAATCAAGAGGTACAAATTGCCCTTGAAACGATGGCAGGAAAAGGGTCAGAATGTGGTCGTACCTTTGATGAGCTAGCAAAAATAATTGATGGTGTAACACATAATCAACATTTATCAGTATGTTTTGATACATGTCATACACATGATGCTGGATATGATATTGTCGGAGATTTTGATGGAGTATTAAAAGAATTTGATTCAATTATTGGCTTAGATAGAATAAAGGTTCTTCATATTAATGATAGTAAAAATCCAATGGGTGCGAGAAAGGATCGTCATGAAAACATTGGATTTGGTCATATCGGTTTTAAAGCTTTAAATCAAATCGTTCACCATCCTGCACTGATGGATGTCCCTAAAATTCTCGAGACACCATTTGTTGGTGAAGATAAAAAATATAAGAAACCACCATATAAGTTTGAAATAAACATGTTAAGGGAACAAACTTTTGAGGAAGATTTGCTTGAAAAGATTTTAAATCAGTAAGAGGTCAAGGTAGATTCAATAATAGAGGGCTGTCTAAATTTGACAGCCCTCTTCAAATTTCTGATATAAAATTTCATACTAGGTAAGTATATATCATGATTCTATTTGATAAACTTTTGAAAGATGGCATTCACTTCATTTGCAGTTTCAGGTGATGTAATGGCAGCTATTTGATTAAGTAATTGTTTTCGCTCAACATGATTGAATATATTTATATTCTGTCCATTTATAATACTTACAACCTTTGCAGCTTGTGTCCGATCAATGGCAACATTAAATTGCTTTGCGTACTGCAAAAGCTCTTCAACAGAAATGCTATTAAGCTTTTGATTGATTATTTTTTGAAATAAAATCATCTTTATTCAAACCTCCTCTCATACAATGTATGGAGGATTCATAGATGTGTGATTTTTTTTTTAAGCTTGTTTAATGAAAGTTTTTATAGTCAATTATTAGTAAGAAACCCTAATGATATGACAAAATAAACAAATTTCTCTTTCGATGAATTATGAAGGATGAGGAAGTATGCAGTTAAATTTTAAAAGGCTTGAATTATTTCTTTACATATAATTTGATTTCCAGTATAATTCTTATGTTAAAGTATTGTAGATATATTTTATGTAAATCGGAACGATTCTTAATTTAAAGGATGAAATAAATTGAAAAAACCAATTATTGAAGTTGAACATTTACATTTCACATATGAAAGGCAAAGAGTGTTAGAAGATATTACGTTATCAATAAATGAAGGAGATTTTCTTGGCCTTGTAGGACCAAACGGATCTGGTAAAACGACACTTCTTAAATGTATTTTAGGTTTATTGAAACCAGAAGCTGGCAGTATTAAGCTGTTTGGCCAACCAATTCAGAAATTTAAGGAGTGGCATGAGGTAGGCTTTGTGTCACAAAAGGCAAATAGCTTCAATACTGGTTTTCCAGCATCCGTTTTTGAGGTTGTTTCTAGCGGTTTAACCTCAAAGCTTGGGTTATTTAAGTTTATGACGAAACAAGACCGGATTAAAGTCATTGAAGCGATAGAGGCCGTTGGCTTAAGCGAGTTTAAAAGAAGGAATATTGGAGAATTATCTGGCGGACAGCAACAACGTGCCTTTATAGCACGTGCGATTGTTAGCAATCCAAAACTTCTCATCTTAGACGAGCCTACCGTAGGAGTTGATGCACAAACAGTGCAAAGCTTCTATGAAATGCTTATGCATTTGAACCGAAACTTAGGAATTACGTTGTTATTAGTAACTCATGATATTGGAACAATTACTGATAAAGTCTCACATGTGGTATGTATAAATAAACATTTACATTTTCACGGTAAATCGAATGAATTTGAATCATTAAAAGAAGAAGAAATGTCTGATTATTACGGGCACACATTACGTGTGCTAACACATAATCACTCCCATTAATGGAGGAAGTAAAAAAATGATTAGTAGTATTTTTGAGTATGAATTTTTACAAAATGCATTTGTTTCAGGAATGTTAATAGGAATCATCGCTCCGCTGTTAGGAGTTTTTATTGTTGTAAGAAGAATGTCATTGATTGCAGATGCATTAAGTCATGTAACATTAGCAGGTATTGCTGCTAGTCTGCTTCTCGAGAAGAAAGTTATGGCCTTTACAGGGTTGAATCCTATTTACTTTGGTATGGCCTTTTCTGTTATAGGTTCTCTATTTATTGAAAAGCTAAGAACTGTTTATAAACATTATCAAGAGCTCGCAATTCCGATTATTTTATCTAGTGGTGTTGGAATTAGTGTTATTTTTATTTCATTGGCAGACGGCTTTAATACAGATTTATTTAGTTATTTATTTGGAAGTGTTAGTGCTGTTAGTCGAACAGATTTATTTGTTATCATTATTGTTGCAATAACAGTTATTACAATTATATTTTTCCTATATAAGGAACTATTTTTATTATCATTTGATGAAGAGCATGCTTCTGCATCAGGAATTCATGCAAAATGGATTCATTTTATTTTTATATTAATTGTAGCGCTTGTTATTGCAGCATCAATGAGAATTGTTGGTATTCTTCTCGTGTCATCGTTAATGACACTACCTGTAGCAGCAAGTATTAGAATTGCTAAAGGTTTTAAACAAACAATTTTCTTTTCTGTACTATTTGGTGAGTTATCTGTTATTATTGGATTATTCCTAGCATATTATTTAGATTTAGCTCCAGGTGGTACAATTGTTGTATTGTCTGTTATCATATTAATATTAGCGATTTTATGGACAAAAATAACAAAGGGGAAAGTTTCATGAACGTTCAAGAAGCTCTCGACTTACTAAAAGAAAAAGGATATAAATATACAAATAAAAGAGAGGAAATGCTTCAACTATTTGCAGATCATGACAAATATTTGACAGCAAAAGATGTGTTAGAATCAATGAAGGATGACTATCCTGGGTTAAGTTTTGATACTATATATCGCAATTTATCTTTGTTTGCAGATTTAGGTATTTTTGAAATGACTGAATTATCAGGGGAAAAACACTTTCGATTCTCATGTGATACGAAGCATCATCACCATCATTTTATTTGTTTACAATGTGGGAAAACGAAAGAAATTCCAGGTTGTCCAATGACAAACTATGCTCAAAATTTAACAGGGTATGACATAAGTGGCCATAAATTCGAAATATATGGAAAATGCCCACAATGTCATTAAAATTAAAAGCCTCTGACACTTATGTCAGGGCTTTTTTACGGTTTTTTATAACACTTTTACATCAGACCAATGATTAACCCATTTTTTTGCCTCATGCCAATTATTAACGCGGATAACGCCTTTAGGAATAGGATCTTGATTATAAGGGGTATTAAATAAAATAACAGGAATATCATGCTCTTCACTTATCATACACGCATTATCATGCTTGTCCTCAAAAAAGATCGAAATTTCATTTTGTTTAACAGCCTCAAGTTTATTATGGTGACCTATTAATTCTATGTGATGATAATATATTTCATTTTCTTTGAACCAGTTATAGGTTATATCCAATAAGTGCTCTCTCCGTGCACTAATAAAGTATAGTTGATGTTGTAGCTTCCATTCATCTAACACTTCTTTGGCATATGGTGCAAGTGGTGCCTCTTTATAAATAATTGGCTCAAATTCATCCATCCATTCCCAAAAGCCTTGTTCTGAAATATTTAACACTTTTGTTAAATCATATTCTGTTAAGTCATTGTAAGTTAATGATTTTTTAAATGATTTATTTAAATAAGGTACAAACGTTTTTGGGTCTGTAACAGTTCCGTCAATATCAATTCCTAGTCGTAGCATCATGTACTCTCCTTTGAAGTTAACTACTATTAGTGTACCATATAGATTTTTTATTGAGCAGAAAAGTTTTACAGTTATAGTTCTTTTATTAAAGCTCATAATAGTAATGCTCCTTTATTTTAGAAAGGAAGGGATATGAATGCCAGACAATAATAAAATGGACATTCCTGAACGAGATCGGTACAGTAATTCCGAATATAAAGGAATTACACCACTTGATCGTGAAATTGTGAGTGATGTACAAACTGGTTCTGCTATAAATTATTCAGAGCCAGTAAATAATAACAATCCAAGAACTACAACAAATACAGATACAGAAACAGCTGCAGAAATTGCAGCACCAGTTAATTTAAGAAGAGAAGTAATAAGAGGTAGGGAAACAGATGGGCGTTTAGATGACGGTAGAGCAGTTGAAGGAAGAGGTTTAGGGATACTTGCCTTAGCTTTATCGATTATCTCTCTCTTTTTTCTACCGGTTATATTAGGAGCAGCGGGGATTATTGTCGGTTTCATTGCAAGAAGAAGAGGAGCAACGGCTACAGGAGCATGGGCTATTGGTATAGGGATTGTTTCAATAATTTTAGGTATTTTTATCATGCCATTTTTCTAAATGGTACGTTAAAAATAAATCAAGGGATTGGCCATTTGGTCAATCCCTTCATTATGAATTATGCTTTTTCTGCTGCTAATTTTGCAAAATGCTCTTCAGCAATTAAATCAATTTCCTTTTTCAACTCTTCAACCATTGTTTCTTCAGGAACTTTACGTACAATTTTTCCCTTTCGGAATAATAAACCTTCTCCACGTGCCCCAGCAATACCAATATCTGCTTCTCGAGCTTCTCCGGGACCATTTACAGCACATCCAAGTACAGCAACTTTTATTGGTGCTTTTATTTTTGAAATATATTCCTCAACTTCATTTGCAATACTGATTAAGTCAATTTCAATTCGACCACATGTAGGGCAAGAAATTAAAGTTGCAGCATTTGCTGCTAACCCAAATGATTTTAATAATTCACGAGCAACTTTAACTTCTTCTACAGGATCAGCACTTAAAGATACGCGTAATGTATTTCCGATACCTTTATTGAGAATAACACCTAATCCTGCTGCACTTTTTACTGTTCCTGCAAATAAAGTTCCAGATTCAGTAATACCTAAATGTAAAGGATAGTCAAACGCACGAGCTGCTTTTTCATATGCTTCAATAGCCAAGTTAACATCTGAGGCTTTCATTGATACGATAATATCATGGAAGTCTAAGTCCTCAAGAATTTTTATATGATGGAGGGCACTTTCTACCATTCCGTCAGCTGTAGGGTAACCATATTTTTCTAAAATTCTTTTCTCTAATGAGCCGGCATTTACCCCAATTCTAATTGGAATACCACGTTCTTTTGCAGCTTTAACAACGGCTTCAACCTTTTCTTTTCTTCCAATATTACCAGGGTTAATTCTAATTTTATCTGCTCCACCTTCAATAGCTTTAAGGGCAAGCTTATAATCAAAATGAATATCTACTACAAGTGGAATATTAATTCGTTTTTTTATTTCAGCAATCGCATTAGCGGCACGTTCATCAGGACAGGCAACGCGAACGATTTGACATCCAGCTTCTTCTAACCGATTTATTTCAGCAACTGTTGCATCAACGTCATGTGTTTTTGTAGTTGTCATACTTTGAATAACAACTTCATTATTCCCACCGATGGTTAAGTTTCCCACCTTTACTGGGCGTGTTTTAGTACGATGTATGATTTCACTCACGTGTAATCGCTCCTTAAAAATAAATATAATTCGAACCAACTATATATAATGATACGATTTTTTTGTCTATATTACTAGTAATTGTGCTTTCCATCACTCATTGTACTAGTGAGTATTCGAAAAAACAAGAATGAATTATTCGCTATAATCAGGGAAACGATAGGTTTTTCCAATAATAATGGATTCTGCCTTCACATTGTCATTTAATGTTTCAAAGTCATTTATAATTTTTTCAATCGAAGTTGGAAGACCACCATGATATTTCTCTATAATTGATAGAACAGTTTCACCTTGTTTTATTTTCATTTCATAATAAGGAATTGTTGTTTTTTGAACAATTTTTTCATCTTGTTTGGAAGCTTCTATATTAGTAATGCTAACTACAGGTAAAGTGCCAACTTTAATATCATAATAAATGATATAACATAGGAAAATCGCGATTAAAAACAATGATAGTCGTTTCATCATCGTTCCTCCAATAAAAAATAATAATAGCTTATTACCTTATATATATGGCTTGTCTTAATTATTATGATCGCTTTGTAAAAAATAGTGAAGTAGAACTACCTTCATCACAGGGGAATCTTAAGGATCCTTTTATTTATTAAGTAGGAAAATCTAATGTAAGTTATCGAGAATTAACTAATATTTTTTAAAATGTAAATGGAACATTACCAAAGGATAAGAATAATCAGCAGGATTTGTAATAGTATTACAAGAAATGTTAATTAGATTACAGAAAATTTCTAGAACTTGGGGAGATTAAATGCTTAAATTAATCTAACCTACAATTAGATTTTAGTTTGACAGAGTAATCCAAAGAAGAAAGTAATGGAATAGTTTGTCCTGATAAAAAACGAGTAAAAGGACTGTTCAGTATCAAAATAACTGATCAGCCCATTTTAGACAACTATTTTATTGAAGTGCTTTAGTAGTAGGCGGTATTTCTTTTAATGACAAGAAAAGCACAATGATATTTACAAACCAATTAAGTAAAAATCCGCTTGGCACGGAAATTTGTAAACAGTCCATAATAAAGAAAAAAGCTGTCGCTAGTGTTGTTGCATATGCTGATACAATCCAAATTTGTTTAAAATTAAGCTGACGTTGCAAGCTGTTTTTAAACATTAATCCAAACAATGCTAATAAGGTTACTTCTAAAAATTTAAAGAAAGCACCAAATAAAAACATAAAGACGATAAATACAGTATTAACAATAGGAAGAATTTGATTTAAGCCTTCAGAAAAATTAATTATATCCTCATTTGTTAGTGTCATATTTAATAAACGATATTCGTAGGATTGAACTTGACCGGCAGCGGCAATTACAAACCGATCCTTTAAAATGCCAATCGCATTCTCCATTTCTTCGAGTTCCTCAACTCCATTTGTTCCTGTATCATCTAACACAATAATAAAATCATCGTGCCTAATTTCTATTGGGGTATCAGAATCAGCTGAAAGCTCTCCATCTTTTATTGAAAAAGCAGGTAATTCATTTTTAATTGTCTCATGAAACCCTTTCAATCCATTAGATATTTCGGTACCGAAATAATACGCTGAAGGAATTGTACTAACTAATGTTAATATAAATACAAATAGAATAGTCTTACCAATCCCTTGGAATCGAAAAGTGGAGATTGTCCTTGGGGAATAAATACTAGTAAAAAGTTGTTTAAATATATTCATGTTTTTTTCAACACATCCTTCTAAATATGTATAGGTATTAAGATCCTTTTTAACTTCGACAAAGTTTTTCTAAAAATTTGTTATTCTGAGCATATGTTTTTATTTTATATCTCGATAATTGATAATACAAGAAAAGAACAAATAGTTGAGTTTTTGACTTGTATAAAATTTTTCTAATATTAATTATTCAAAATATCTTTACAAAAAAACAATAAATCGTTAATAATTGTAGAGGTTGTAGATGTTTGTCGATTATAGACGAAGTATATGAGGGGTTGGACATTTTGGAAATAGATATCCAGAAGATCGTGTTTGAATTTGTTGGCGGCCTTGGTATCCTTCTCTTTGGTATCAAATTTATGGGTGATGGTCTTCAAAAGACTGCTGGTGAAAAAATTAGGGATTTACTAGATAAATATATCTCTAATCCAATAATTGGAGTATTGATTGGAATTATTTTAACAATAATTTTACAATCAAGTGGGGGAACTACAGTTATAACAGTGGGGTTAGTAAGCGCTGGTTTTATGACACTTAGACAAGCCATCGGTGTTATTATGGGAGCGAATATAGGAACTGCACTTAAAGAGTTTTTAGTTGGTGTAGAAATAGCTGATTATTCCTTACCAATTATATTTATCGGTGCGTTATTACTTTTCTTCTATAAAAGAAAAAAGATACATAATTTTGGGCAAATTGTTTTTGGGTTCGGTACATTGTTTTTTGGGTTGGAACTAATGTATGACGGGTTAAGACCATTGATAAATTTGCAAGTATTTCAGGATTTGACAATTAGTATAAGTGACATTCCTATTCTAGGAGTTTTTGTTGGGACACTTTTTACGGTTATTGTCCAAAGCTCGAGTGCAACAATTGGTATTTTACAAGACTTATATAAACAAGGTGTCATCGATCTTTATTCTGCTCTTCCAGTATTATTCGGGGACAATATCGGAACTACTATTACAGCAGTTTTAGCTTCTATTGGAACCTCGATTGCAGCGAGACGAACAGCATTAACCCATGTTATTTTTAACGTTATTGGGACGATCATTTTCATGATATTCCTTCCTTTATTTTCTATCGTTATGGAATATTTGCAAGGCATTTTCAATTTAAGACCAGAAATAACAATAGCTATTGCACATAGTACGTTTAATATTACAAATACTGTTATTTTGTTACCTTTTATCGGATCAATCGCGTGGTTAGTGACAAAGATTATTCCGGGTAAGGACAATATGAATGAGTATAAAACAAAATACATAAATCCTGTATTTGTGGAACAGTCGTCATCGATTGCCTTAGGTCAAGCGAAAGAAGAGGTTTTACGTGTCGGTAAGTTAGCAGCTATTGGTTTAGAGGAAGCAAGCCTTTATCAAAGGACGTATTTACAGAAGCACGCAGATACAGCTATTCAGATAGAAGATATTATAAATAATTTAGATAAAAAAATTACTGATTATTTAGTTTTAATTTCTAAGAGTAAAATGTCTCATACGGAATTTCAAGAACACAGTATGTTAATGGACACAATCAGAGACATTGAACGAGTTGGGGATCATTTTGAAATTGTTGTAGATTTGGTAAGTCAGCAATTGTCAAATAAAGTGAAAATGACTGAATATGCTAAAGAAGATATTGAGAATATGTTTAATTTGACAATAAAAATTTTAAAAGATGTTATTACAGTGCTTGATGATAAGGACATAGCACTTGCAGCAAATGTTCAAAAGATAGGTGAGCAACTAGATAAAATGGAACGGAGCTTGCGGAAGAAACATATAAGTAGAATTAATCAAGGAATTTGCACTGGAACTGCAGGTATTATTTTTGTCGATATCATCAGTAACTTAGAACGCATCGGAGATCACTGTGTCAATATAGCTGAAAATATTTTAGGATATCGGAGCTAATTTTTATATTATAGATAATAATTTTATTGAAGAAGGGTTATACCTTTCTTTTTTTTATCATTTTTCCTATGTTTCTTTATAAAGAAATAGGTGCTTGAATAGGTTAAATAGATTTTTACATTGATATTAATTGCCATAATGTTCTTGTTTTTTTGGCGAATTTTGTGGATATTTTTATCTATCATGATAGTAGATATAGAATATTATGCATATAACAATAAAATAAGCATAAAATGATAGTTGGGATTAAAGCTTTTCAATTGAAAGAAATCAACAATTTTGGTAATCTTAAATTGAAAAGCTAAATGGCTTTCTCGCTAAAAGTTGTACATAACAAAGGAGGATATTTAAAATGGCTTATGAATTACCACAATTACCTTATGCATACGATGCACTAGAACCACATATTGACAAAGAAACAATGAATATTCACCACACAAAGCATCATAATACTTACATTACAAATGTTAATGCTGCATTAGAAGGTCATTCGGATCTTGCAAGCAAAAGTGTTGAAGAATTAGTTTCTAATTTAGATGCTGTTCCTGAAGCAATCCGTACCGCAGTTCGTAACAATGGTGGTGGACATGCTAACCATAGCTTATTCTGGACAATTCTTTCACCAAATGGCGGTGGTGAGCCAACAGGTGAACTTGCAGAAGCAATTAATGCTAAATTTGGAAGCTTTGAAAGCTTTAAGGAAGAGTTTGCAAAAGCTGCAACTACTCGTTTTGGTTCAGGTTGGGCTTGGTTAGTTGTTAACAATGGTGAGTTAGAAGTTACAAGCACTCCGAATCAGGATTCTCCATTAATGGAAGGAAAAACTCCAATTCTTGGATTAGATGTTTGGGAGCATGCTTACTATTTAAATTACCAAAACCGTCGTCCTGACTACATTGCATCATTCTGGAATGTAGTAAACTGGGATGAAGTTACAAAACGTTTTAACGCTGCAAAATAAGTATTTGTCTTTAAAAAGGAGTTAACCTAGGTTAGCTCTTTTTTTATGCTCTTTTTTAAAAGATTGTAGTTTTTGACACTATTATATAAGGGTTGATTGTAGCTACTCGTAAGACAGCTACTTCAATGAGTGGTACAGGTAAATAGGTAAGCAGGTGTTTATAATAAATGATTCTCGCCGTCCACCGTGGAAAGCGGAAGCGAACTATACGAAGAAATCAAGCAAAACGTAATTTAATAAGATGCAACAAAGTTTACGAAAACAGCCTTTATTATATTTAGCTTATTATCCGCTTGTTAACATAAAAACTCCTCCAATATATAGTCGATTAAAATAAGTATACATATCTACAAAATGATAAGACAGACTATGTAGTAGAAGTTGAAGGGGAGTTTTTTTATGTTTAAATTGCAAAAGATTTTTGGAGATGTTCAAGTAAGTAAAGATTTATTATTGTTATTAGCAATAGGTGGGTTATATTCCTTAAGCATCGCTTTATCAAATACCTTCGTTAATGTGTATTTATGGAAACAATCAGGTGAATTTCTTGACTTGGGTATTTACAATCTTTCCATAGTGGTTATGCAGCCATTAACATTTATTTTTGCAGGAAGATTAGCCAAAAAAATAGACCGTGTCATTATTTTGCGTTTAGGAGTAATTTTTTTAGCAATATTTTTTCTAACTGTATTAGTAATTGGTGATTTAGCAGCGAAGCTCTTAGTTGTAATTGGTGGTACGTTAGGAATTGGCTATGGTTTCTATTGGTTAGCCTTTAATGTACTTACGTTTGAAATTACTGAGCCCGAAACAAGGGATTTTTTTAATGGTTTTTTAGGAATTATGAATTCCACTGCTGGTATGGTTGGTCCAATAATTGCGGGATATGTAATTTCTCGATTGAAAAACTTCACAGGGTACACTACCATTTTCACAATTTCCTTAATACTATTTTCGGGAGCAGTTATATTAAGCTTTTTTTTAACAAGAAGACCTGCAGAAGGAAGTTATTTACTCAAACGAATAATACAAGAACGCAAACATAATCAAAATTGGAAAAGAATTACGAATGCCCATTTTTTTCAAGGATTACGTGAGGGGACATTTGCTTTTGTTATAGGTGTATTTGTTTTTATAACAACAGGCAGTGAATTAGCTTTAGGGAAATTTGGATTAATCAATTCAGCAGTTGCGTTTTTAGCCTATTTTTTAGCAGCAAGAATAATAAAAAAGTCAAAAAGAAAAATCTATATTCTAATGGGAGGCATCCTATTATATTTATCGATTTTTATCATCTTGTTCGATTTGACTTATCAAAAGTTAATTATTTATGCTGTATTAATCGCGATCGGTTATCCAATGCTTTTAGTTCCATACTCTTCTATAACGTATGATGTAATAGGGCATGCCTGGAATATTGCAAAAGCAAGAATTGAGTATATCGTAGTAAAAGAAATTTTTTTAAATGCTGGTAGGATTGGCTCAATAGTGTGTTTTATTATTGCCGTAAGATTTTTTAATGAAAAGCAAAGCATTCCTATATTATTAGCAATTATAGGGATCGGCCATTTACTCATTTTCTTTTTTGTAAGAAAGATACACCTTAAGGGAGGCAAAGAAACAATTGATGAAACAGGACAAAAGCCAGTAAGAAAAGCAAATTTAGTTGATGGTGATAGTGGAGCATAAAAAATATCTTTAATAGATAACTCATGTTTGTAGGCAAAAGAGGGTAGCTCAAAACCAAAGGTTCAGACTCCTCAAACACAATATCTAGACTAATGACTATATATCAGTGTTTGTTGGCGGGTAACCCTTTTGAGAAACCCTCTTTTTGTATATTTATTTAGAATATAAATAAAAATTTAAGTTAGTATGAGAAAGTCAATCTGTTTTCTGGGAAGGTGAAATAATCAAACTTGCTACCTTAAAGTCTTATAAACATATTTAAGTCATTACTTTTTAATTGCATTCAACTCTAAAAGTAATGTACAGTTTTAAAATTTTCATCCTCTCTTGCCGTTCTTCGAAAGTTAACTCCGTTATTAAACAAAATATGACAAACTCCATCACGAATTTACAAAACCTTTACATTTACTTAAAACGTCATTAATACTCAAACGTTATTCTAATACTCGTAGGACAAAACAAAAACAGTATTTAGGGGGAATATGGCAATGAAAAGCTTTAAGAGCTTAGTACTACTTTTAGTAATGGGATTTTTAGTAATATTCTCAGCTGCATGTGGCAGTGGAACAACTTCAGAAGAAGATACAAGCACAGGCTCTGGAGATACTAAAGAAAAAGAAACTGCATTAGAAGGTAGTGTCGTAATCGATGGCTCTGGTACAGTTTATCCTTTCATGTCAAAAATGGCGGAAAATTACATGTCTGAAAACGAGGAAGTTTCTGTTGAAGTGAGTCGTGCAGGTACTTCTGCTGGATTCGAAAAGTTTCTTGTAGCTGATAACGGAACTGATTTCAACGATGCATCTCGTGAGATTAAAGATGAAGAAAAAGCTAAAGCTGAAGAATTAGGTATTGAATACAAAGAATTCCAAGTTGCTCTTGATGGTTTAACATTTGTTATCAACAAAGAAAACGATTGGGCAACTGAAATGACTCAAGAAGAAGTAGTGAAAATCTTCCTTGCTGAAGGTGGAGTAACAAAATGGTCTGATATTAACCCTGATTGGCCAAATGAAGAAATAAAGCCAATGGGTCCTAACGAAAACCATGGTACAAACGAATTTATGTTTGAAACTATTATGGAAGAAAAAGATTTTGTTGATACAGTAAATTTACAACAAGAATACTCTACTCTAGTAGATCTTGTTTCTAAAGATAAAAATGCAATTGCGTTCTTTGGATATGGCTACTACGATAGCAATAAAGATAAACTAAACGCAGTAAAAGTTGACTTTGGTAATGGTCCAGTTGCTCCAAGTTTAGATACAATCGGTTTAGATGATGATGCTGCTTACAAACCATTTACTCGTCCAGTATTCACATACTTAAACGTTGGAATGGCAAAAGAGAAGCCTCAAGTTCTTGATTATGCTATCTACACAATGGAGAATGCTCAAACAGTAGCTTCTGAAACTGGATTTGCTCCATTAAAAGATGAAGTAATTGAAGAGTCTATCAAATACCTAGAAGGATTAAAATAATCATCTTTACCTAAATTATAAGAAGATGAGAAGTAGATGAGAAGTTTTACTTCTCATCTACTTAAGTGTTTCCTCTAAACTAACTATCTACTAATATTCACCTCACATAATGTCATCATATATGGAGGATGAAAGGGGTTTTCGATCTTGGATAATAAGGTAAGCATCCGTGACATGATTGAAAAAAAGAGAAGCTCTACAAATCTAACTTCTGTCACAGAAAAGGTTATACCTAAATTCTTATTAATTATTGCTACTATATCAATACTCACAACTCTCGGAATAGTTATTACTCTTTTAACTGAAACAATAAACTTTTTCAAAGATGTTCCATTTTTAGATTTCTATACTGGAACAATTCTAAAACCACTAGGTGATGATGCACAATTTGGAGTACTGCCATTGCTTACAGGAACAATTTATTCAACAGTTATTGCAATGTTTGTAGCAATTCCTGTTGGTTTAATGGCAGCAATTTATTTAAGTGAATATGCTTCCGATAAAGTGCGAAGAATTTTAAAGCCTATACTTGAGATTCTTGCAGGTATCCCTACAATTGTATATGGATTCTTTGCATATACTTTTGTTACACCGCTATTAAGATCATTTATTCCAGCTTTAGATCCAACAAATATTTTAAGCCCAGGAATTGTAATGGGAATCATGATTATACCTATGGTTGCTTCACTTTCAGAGGATGCTATGAGTTCTGTTCCAAACTCAATGCGGGAAGGTGCTCTTGCTCTGGGTTCAACCAAACTTGAGGTAACTTGGAAAGTTGTTATTCCAGCAGCTATATCTGGAGTTATAGCCTCATTTGTCTTGGGAATTTCTCGTGCTATTGGGGAAACGATGATTGTTGCAATTGCAAGTGGAAGTAATAAGGACTTTACTTTTGATATAACACAATCAATGCAGACGATGACTGCTTATATCGTTGAAGTAACAGGTGGAGAAGCTCCTGCTGGTTCAACGATTTACTACAGTTTGTACGCTGTTGCAATGACATTATTTGTTTTTACACTCATAATGAACCTCATTGCCCAGTATATTTCTCGTAAATATAGGGAGGAGTATTAATTATGAAGTATGTAGATGTCGAACAAGTACAAAAGAAGATGGGGTCCCGTTTACTTGTAAATAATCTTGCAAGAACTCTTTTTCTATTAGCAACGCTGTTCGGTTTAGTCGTTTTATTAACACTGATTTATAGAGTGGTATCAGATAGTATTGGATGGATTGATTTTCAATTTATCACAAGTAAGCTGTCAACAACTGCCGAACGAGCAGGAATAATGGGTGCAATTGCAGGTACATTATGGTTAATGGTCGTTGTTGCACCTGTTACAATGTTTTTAGGAGTGGGTACAGCAATTTATTTAGAAGAGTATGCAAAGAATGGAAAATTAAAATCTTTTATTCAAACAAATATTTCTAACTTAGCTGGTGTTCCATCCGTTGTATTCGGTATATTGGGATTAACTGTATTTGTGCGTGGCCTAGAGTTAGGAAACATTGTTCTTGCCGGTGGTCTAACAATGTCTTTATTGGTGCTTCCAATAGTTGTAGTTGCAAGCCAAGAAGCTATTCGTGCCGTACCACAATATCTTAGAGAAGCATCTTATGGTATGGGAGCTACAAAATGGCAAACAATTAAAAACATTGTCTTACCTGCAGCGATTCCAGGAATTTTAACTGGTCTTATCCTCTCTCTTTCAAGAGCTATTGGTGAAACAGCTCCACTCGTTGTTATTGGTATTCCAGCATTGTTAATTCCACTTCCAGATGGAATTTTTGATAAATTTACTGTTTTACCAATGCAAATTTATTATTGGACTGTTGACTCAGCACTTGTAGCTGAGTACGCAAATCTTGCTGCTGCTACAATTGTTGTTCTATTAATTGTCCTATTTTTAATGAATTCAATTGCAATTTTTATTAGAAATAAGTTTCAAAATAGATTTTAATTTATTTGGGGGTTTTTAAATATGGCAGTTTTATCCGATAGCAAAAAGAATAATGTTATGAATTTTGAAAGAGATGAGAAGCCAATGGATAAAAAAGATATAGTTTATGATACAAAAGATTTAAATTTATGGTACGGTGAGGATCATGCATTAAAGAATATTAATCTCTCAATTTTTCAAAATGAAGTAACAGCAATTATCGGTCCTTCTGGTTGTGGAAAATCAACATTTATTAAAACTTTAAATAGAATGGTTGAATTAATACCGGTTGTTCGAATTTCAGGAGATATCCGATATAGAGATAAGAGTATATTAGATAAAAGTTATAAGGTTGAGGATTTAAGAACTAGAGTAGGAATGGTTTTCCAAAAACCAAATCCATTTCCTAAGTCAATATATGATAATATAGCTTATGGACCTAAAATACACGGTATAAGAGATAAAAAAATTCTAGATGAAATTGTTGAAAGAAGCTTACGTGGAGCAGCAATTTGGGATGAAGTTAAGGATCGATTAAAAGAAAATGCATATGGCCTTTCCGGAGGTCAGCAGCAGCGTCTATGTATTGCTCGATGCTTAGCTATTGAACCAGATGTTATATTAATGGATGAACCAACATCAGCTCTTGATCCAATATCAACTCTTAAGGTTGAGGAGTTGATTCAAGATTTGAAAAAAGATTATAGTATTATCATTGTTACACATAATATGCAACAGGCTGCTCGTATTTCAGATAGAACGGCGTTCTTCTTAAATGGGGAAGTTGTTGAATTTGATGTAACTGATAAAATCTTTGCAAATCCAAATGATAAAAGAACAGAGGATTATATAACAGGTCGATTCGGTTAATCTAAATAGAAAAAAATCGTGCATGTCCAAGATGCACGATTTTTTTCATTATATCTATTTTTTATTATGAAAGAGTGATGATGGGAATATATATAAGTACGTAGGAGGTAGTGAATATGAGTATAAGAGAACGGTTCGAAATTGATCAAAAAAAATTGAGAGATAAATTAATCGAAATTGGAAGTCTTACTGAAGTGGCACTTAGTAAGTCAATTGATGCATTAGAAAAGCAAAATATTGAAGAGTCATTACGAATAATAAAAGAAGATTCTAGAATTGATGATTTGGATGAAGAAATTAATGATTTAGCAATTATATTAATAGCTAAACAACAGCCCGTAGCGGTAGATTTAAGACGAATCATTGCTACTATAAAAATATCATCTGATATTGAACGAATGGCAGATTTTGCAGTAAATATAGCAAAATCAACAATAAGAATTGGTGATCAACCGTTAGTAAAGCCAATTCATCATATTAAGAAGATGCATACAATTGCTTCTAGTATGTTATCGTTATCGATTAAAGCATTTAATGAAGAGGATATAGTATTGGCAAAAAAAGTAGCTGATATGGATGATCAAGTTGACGCATTGTATGGAGAGACTTTAGTAGAAATCATCGAGCTAATGGAGACGAAAAAAGAATTTTCTCAGCAACTCATTCAATTATTATTTATTTGTAGATATATAGAAAGAACTGCCGATCATACTACAAATATTTCAGAGAGTATTATGTATTTAGTAAAAGGCAAAAGGTATGATTTAAACGGATAAAAGTTTAAGTTTTATTGGAGTAAATATAGTTGAGATATGAGAAAAACCAGCCATTGAGGCTGGTTTTTTTAAAATTATCTTGTTATTGCTTCTGCAAGTTGATGGAAGTCCATTCCTTTTTTAACTTGGAATGTTCCTAATTGAACTTTTTGGTGATAATTATTTTTTATAAGGTATTGATCAAATTGGAATGAATCTTCGATTATACCGTTTTGTTCAAGTAAATCAGAAACAGTACTTGTTGTCATACCTTCCGATATAGTTAAGTTGTAGGTAACTAGTTCTTCTTTCTTTTCTTCAGCTGGAGCTTCTTTAGCTGGTGTTTCTGTTGTTGTTTCTTTCTGTGCTGTATCTTCTTTTGTATCTTTAGCTGTGTCTGTTTTTGGTTCAGAAGAATTTTTTGCTGCTAATAATTCTTCATATTCTTCAGCCTCAACAGCCATTCTCCCATTTTCGGCTAAGTATTTTTCGACATTTTTTTCGGTAAGTTGTTTTTTATCATCAGCAGATACTGATTTATTATCTGTTAGAAGGTATGTTCCTCCTAATAGAGTTGTCGCCACAATCATTCCTGCTGCAAACGCCTGAAAACTGGTTTTACTCATGTTAAAACCCTCTCATTCTTTTCAACGATTGAACGAATGTTATCTACTGAAGTTCCTTCAGATAAGGCGATAGCTTCTAAGGACATACCTTGGCGATATTTTGCAAGAATGCGTGACTTGTTTAATTGATTATCCTGATCTTCTTCTTTTGTTTCTACTTTTAATGGGGCATCGTTTTGTAGGAGCTCTTCTTCAACGATTCGCATTTTCTTTTTTAACTTGTAGATTTCTTGCATTGCTGATAATTGTAAATGGTCAAGCTCTTGCTCAAGTTCTTTTACATTATCACGTTGTAAGAACGATATCCCAAGCAGGACGATACTTATAATAAATAATATTATAATCATCACTGTCATATTATCACCTTCTTTGATTATTTCCCTTTAATCTTTATAACATAAAATTTGTTCTTAAAGAAGTACTTTTTCAAAAAGTGTAGGTTTTTGACGAATTTTTTCTGAAACTTAATTAAGTTTAGGTAAAGATTACATGATATGATTAATTGAAACCGAAAATAAGGAGAGAATGAATGGATTTTCCATCTTTTAATCAAACAGAGCAATATAAAATTCGAAATGAATCGACATTTTATGAGGATCACTTGAAAATAATTTTATATCCTAATAATTCTATACTTTCCTGGAAAATTTCCTTAAGAACACAAAGAATATTAAGTAATCTCCTTAATGAAGACTTTAATGATCTCCTGCTTCGTATTAACATTATTCCTCATATAAAACAGCATTTATTCGAAGATATTTATCTTCGGGAACCAAGTGGAACATTATCATTATACTTTTTGAAAAATGGGATATTTGATTTTGAATTGGTAGTAAGTAATTCTTTAAATGAAAACATTACAATAAAAAAAATACAGGTTTATTCTCATTGTCATCGTGTGAATGAATTAACTGAAGGATTAATAAATCGTGGAAAAGGGGAGCCGAAATGGCTTTATAATTTTTCTGGATATACATTTTATGAGTAGAGGTAATATTTTGACATGAAGATAAATCCGACAATTTTAGTTTTAGCAACAGAATACTCACCTAATATAGTAGGAGGGCTCGGTAGACATGTAAGTGACATAGTAGCAGAAGGAAATAGAAAGGGTCTTAAGTTTATTGTTGTCACAACTTCTTCTAATGAAAATGAATCATATACGTTTGAGAATGGTATTCATGTTTATCGTTTAGTATCTTTACAACATCCTCCTAGAACGTTTATAGATTATATATTAAACGTGAATTTTAGATTTATTCAATTTGTCCTTTATGAATTAAAGCTCTCATTTGATATTATACATGTCCATGACTGGTTGACAGGGATTGCTGGGGTTGAACTGAAAACTGAAATAGGAAAACCCTTATTGGCAACCATTCATGCAACTGAAAATGGGAGAATGAATAGTAAAACTCATTTTTCTAATCGAATTCATTCCTTTGAGACAAGTCTAATAGAAGCATCTGATAATATCATCGTATGTAGTCGCTATATGGAAAATATTCTTATTAAGGAATTTAATTGTACTAAAGATAAATTAACATTAATACCGAATGGAATTATTCCTAAAAGTTATCTTCCACCTATTTCAAATGTTAAACTACCATTTTCTAACTCACCTTACTTGTTGGGAATGGGTAGGCTTGTAAAGGAAAAAGGTTTTCAATATCTCTTAAAGGCCTTTTCTATATTTCATAAACAATTTCCTGAATTTCGATTAATTATTGCTGGAGAAGGGCCTTTTCATGAAGAGTTAGTTCAATTAGCTTATGGGCTACATATAGATAAATATGTTTCATTTATTGGATTTGTTCAAGAAGAAAAAAGGAATGTATTATTACATCATTGTGAAATGTTAGTTGTACCAAGTTTATATGAACCATTTGGTATTATTGCTTTGGAAGGAATGGTCGCTGCTAAGCCTATAGTTTCATTCCAAATAGGAGGATTAGCAGAAATACTTAATGATAGCAGAGGGATTTTGGTGAAGGATACCTCAAGTAGTTCTTTAGCAGACACTATATGTGATTACTTTAGTGAACCGCAAAAATATAATGCGATCGTTCAGAAGGGCTTTTATGCGGCAAATACAATTTATAACTTATCCTATTTAATCGAAGAAACTATACTATTATATAAGAAATTAGCGAAATAATTCTTGTTATATGAATTTATTCATTTTGATGTGGAATTTGTCTAATAAAAATGATATTATATTAAAGTCTGATTTGTTTTATTAGTTTTTTTATGTTTGGAGGGAAAGATAACATGCGTGTAAATATTACATTAGCTTGCACTGATTGTGGCGAACGTAACTATATTTCTAAAAAGAATAAACGTAATAACCCAGATCGTCTTGAGCTTAAGAAATATTGCTCAAGAGAGAAAAAAATGACATTACACCGTGAAACAAAGTAACAGTAGGGATTTATTTTCCTACTGTTTTTTTATACCCTGTATTTAGCATAAGGCTTATAAAGAAATACGTCCTTATAAACCTCATACTTTGTATCATACTCTATTCTAAATTTCCACATAAAAAACGGTCGGAATTGTTGACTACAGAAACTAGATATCCTCCTTATTAAAGCCTCGATTAAATGAATAAGGTACATATATAATGAAAGAAGGAGGTAATATGAAATGAATAAACAAGAAATCCGAAAAAAAATAAAGAATAAACTCGATAAAATGTCTTTGGAGGATTATTGGAGTAATAGTTTTGAGATACATAAAAAATTATTCAATCATGCTGTATGGAAGAATTCATCAATTGTAGCCATTACTGTTTCTAGAGGAAAAGAGGTTGATACAGCATTCATTATAAAACAGGCATGGAAGGAAAATAAGACAGTAGCTGTACCTAAGTGTGACCCTGCTACGAAAACAATGGTATTTAGGGTAATTTCTACCTTTGAACAGCTCGAAGAAGGATATTTTGGGATTTTAGAACCGATTGTAACCGATACAAAAGGTCTAACTTCAAAGGAAATTGAATTAATGATTGTTCCTGGTGTAGCATATGATTTTAATGGATATAGAATAGGTTATGGCGGTGGTTATTTTGACCGATATTTAAGTGATTTTCACAACAAATATTTATCATTAGCATTTACACAACAATTCGTTGATCATATTCCTGCAAAATCATTTGATATTGCAATTCCGATAATTATAACTGAAAAGAGTGTATTTACATGGAATTAATTGTTGTTTGTTTCATTATTGCTATTGCTTCCGTAATGGGATGGAAGGCGAAATCTATAACGAAAGTTGGTGCAATTGCAGCTTTTATAGTTGGCCTTTTAATTTATCTTGGGTTTTCCTATCAAGGATTATTTTTATTAGGTTGTTTTTTCTGCAGTTCTAGTTTCTTTAGTAAGTATCAAAATAAAAGGAAGCGAATAGCAGCAGACATTTTGGAAAAGGGTGAGCAGAGAGATATTATTCAAGTGTTTGCGAATGGAGGAGTTCCAGCTTTTTTAGGTTTTATTTATTCATTTGGATTTATTTCTCAGCAAACTGCATTAGTATGCTTTTGTATATCACTTGCTGCAGCAAATGCTGATACATGGGCTTCTGAAATAGGTACTATGAGTAAAAAGGAGCCTAGATTATTACTAACTATGAAAAAAGTTCCAAGAGGTACTTCTGGTGCTGTATCAATGCTCGGTACGACAGCGGCAATAGGTGGGGCATTATTTATTGCTTTCATATCTTATTTATTATTTTCTCTTTCATTAGTATGGGTAGTCTACATTGCTTTATTTGGATTTTTAGGAAATTTACTTGATACGATAATTGGACAAACGGTACAGGTAAAATATAAATGTACTTATTGTGGGAAAATAACTGAAAAACAAAACCACTGTAATTTTAAAGGCGTAAAAATATCTAAGTATAGCTTCTTAAATAATGATGCAGTAAATTTTCTCTCGATTATATTAGCAACAGCTTTAGGTTTTCTCTTTTCATAAAATGTTCATAAAAACGATGAAAAATACGTTAAAGATCATGTAAAATATAATTGTGAAGTATTTCACAAAGTTTAACAGCAAATTTCATTAGTTCAATAAGCATTGAAAGGGTTTGATAATATGGCTAATCATGTTAATCGAGTTGCACTTATAGGTACAGGCTTTGTAGGCTCTAGTTACGCCTTTGCTTTATTAAATCAAGGAGTTACAGAAGAGTTAGTTTTAATTGATTTAAATAAAGAAAAATCTGAAGGAGATGCAATGGATCTAAATCATGGTTTAGCCTTTGCACCTAAACCGACGAAAATTTGGTATGGAAGCTACAAAGATTGTGAGTCTGCTGATATTGTTGTTTTATGTGCTGGTGCTAATCAAAAACCTGGTGAGACCCGACTAGATTTAGTTGCTAAAAATTTAAAAATTTTTAAATCAATAGTCTCAGATGTGATGAATAGTGGATTTGATGGGATCTTTATTGTCGCTACTAACCCAGTGGACATTTTATCATATGCTGTATGGAAATATTCTGGATTACCACAAAGTCGAGTAATTGGTTCTGGAACAATACTAGATACAGCTAGATTTCGTTATTTATTAGGAGAGCATTTTAATGTAGATACACGGAATGTGCATGCATATATCATTGGAGAGCATGGGGATACTGAACTGCCAGTTTGGAGTCACGCTGATATTGGCGGTATCCCAATTCTTGAGTCATTGAACGATGAAAAGGAAAAGTTAGAGGAAATCTTTGTGAATGTAAGAGATGCAGCATACCATATTATTAATCGTAAAGGTGCGACTTATTACGGAATAGCTATGGGTTTAGTTCGATTGACTAAAGCAATTTTAAATAATGAAAATTCTATTCTAACTGTTTCTTGTTACTTAGATGGTGAATATGGAGTAAACGATGTTTATATTGGTGTTCCAGCAATTGTCAATCGAGATGGAATTAAAAAAGTGATTGAACTTCGGCTAAATGAAGAAGAGAAAAGTAAATTTGAACATTCTGTTAGTGTGTTGCAAGAAACAATGTCACCTTTTTTTAAAGGATAAAAACATGTAATCCTACTCAAAATATAAGTAGGAGGGATGTTTTTATGAAAAGACTAATTATGTTAATTGCTGGATCATTTGCTTTGTATCGTTATAGATATCAGATTGTAAATGCGGTTTTGGGGCAACCCCAATTACGTAGGTTTTTCATTCGATTATCAATGAGAATTCCTTTTATAAGAGATCGTTTTGTTCAACGAGCTTTTCATTAAAGTTCAAAGGGGAGGCTGATTTGCAATAGCAATCTCAGCCTCCTGTTTGTTTATCCTTAACAAATAAACAATGAAACGAGGAAAAAACATGAGCCTTCCTTTTCGTTTATAGTTATTGATATAATAAAGGAAAAATGATGTCGGAGCGGATAAAATGGTTTTAGAGCAAGATTTTTTATATTGGTCAATCATTGAGAAGCTAGTTTTAAACGAAAAATATTCAATACTAGCACTTTCTCAAGATGGAGGAGAAATTTTACTTCAGCCGTATCGTCAGAAGCACTTTACGATAGTAAGATTAAAAAGAATTGACGTTGATTGGGGAAATACACTATCTATTGATATTGAGCAAGCAGGGAGGAAATTTGAACAATTACTAAAAAATGGTGTAAGAGGTCCAATTCGCGTAATGAATGTTTACATATCATCGTTACCCCCTGTTGATGATTATCCAAGTGTATTTGAAGATGGATATAGCATACTAAAAGGGAAAATTGATATTAGTTCAATATTAATACATAGTGAACAACGTTTAGAGGGTATAAGTAAACTAGCCGATTTATTAAATGTACCATTAAAGATTGAAATGGACTCATTCATTGAAGAGGATGATGTTCAAAGAATACGAAACCATGTCATTGCATCCCATAATAAACAAAGAGAAGAAGAAAAGAAAATTTTTCAACATGGAAAGCCATTTTTTACTTATATATTTCTAGGAATACAAATCATCATGTTTCTCATATTGGAAATGTTCGGGGGCAGTACAAATAATCAAACCTTAATTGATTTTGGTGCTAAATTCAATCCACTTATATATGAAGGTGAATGGTGGCGCTTTTTTACCCCTATTATTTTACATATTGGCTTTTTGCACCTTTTTATGAACAGCCTTGCTCTTTATTACATAGGTCCAGCAGTAGAAAAGGCATATGGACGTTTTAGATTTTTACTTATATATATTATCGCTGGTGTTGCTGGTACATTTGCAAGTTTTGCATTTAGTCCTAATTTATCGGCAGGTGCATCAGGAGCAATATTTGGTTGTTTTGGTGCATTATTATATATTGGAGTACAAAATCGCCAGGTGTTTTTAAGAACAATTGGTCCAAATATATTAATGGTTATCGCAATTAACTTAGCCTTTGGATTTGCAGTTCCTAATATAGATAATGCTGGCCATATTGGTGGCTTGGTTGGTGGTTTTCTAGCTGCTTTTATCGTTCAATTGCCAAAAAAGAAAAATGTTTCTTTTAGACTAATAGGAGTGATTGCGACAGCTTTACTTTTTATTATTTTGTATCGATACGGATATCCACAAGCAGAGGAGCAATATTCTCAATATACAGCAATGCAAGGACAAGAATTGATACAGAATAATAAGTATGATGAGGCGTATGATTATTTAAATAATGCAATTTCGAATAATACCCGCTCAAATGATATTATCTTCATGTTATCTGTGGCTGAAATAGGTATAGGTAAATTTGATGAGGCTTTAAAGCATTTACAAGAGGTTGTTGAAAACGATGACTCATATCACCAAGCTCATTTTAATCTTGCATTTCTATATGTTAACACAGGAAATTCATCTGAAGCGTTAAATCATATTAATAAAGCTCTACAATATGAGCCTGAAAATGAAAATTATAAGAACTTGAAAAATGAGATTACACGATCAAATAATGAAACATGATTCAACACAAAAATGAGCATTAGACAATTGAGTATAATTGTCATGCTTAATTTTTTATCATGAAACGACCAGAACAAATAGGAACAGATTTAATATTTTTCCAACTTCAAAATTTCATACTCATCCCAGTCTATGTACTCCATCAATTTATACAGGTATGTTTTACCATTCTTTCGTCAATGATGATGATAAATTGTTGTGAAATGGAGAAAGCGTATGACTTTTGAAGGTGAGAAAAAACTTGTTTCAGATGATTTTAAAGAAAATACAACGTATATTGCAGAACAATTAGGGGTTAAAAAGAGCTTTGATGTTATTCAACTCGATGTTGAATACGCTGAACGAAAAATGACTCTTTTTATGGTTGATGGTTTTGTTAAGGATGATATTCTTCATTTGTTAATGAAATATTTAGCCCGAGTTACAACAGAACAACTAGAGGGAAATACGTTAGACAAACTCCTTAAAACCCATTTACCGTATGTTGAACTGGATAAAACAGATGATTTAAATAAGGTAGTACATATGGTACTGGCAGGTCCAACAGCATTAGTGGTTGAGGGAGTTAATGAGGTTATCTTAATTGACGCCAGGACTTATCCGGTAAGAGGGCCACAGGAGCCTGATACTGAAAGGGTAGTAAGAGGTGCAAGGGATGGATATGTTGAAACGATTGTCTTTAATACAGCACTTACAAGAAGAAGAATAAGGGATCGTTCATTAAGAATGGAGTATCTTCAAGTTGGAAGGCGTTCAAAAACAGATGTTGTAGTCTGTTACTTAGAGGAGATTGCGGATTTAGAACATGTTAAGGATTTAAAGAAATCGCTAGAAGCAATTGATACCGATGGACTACCAATGGGTGAAAAAACAATTGAAGAATTTCTTGGAGGACGTCATTTTAATCCCTATCCAACTGTTCGATATACGGAAAGACCTGATACAGCAGCCTCTCATTTGTATGAAGGTCATGTAATTGTGTTTGTAGATGGGTCACCAAGTGCTATTATTACACCAACGACCTTTTGGCATCATTTGCAGCATGCCGAGGAATATCGAAATAAACCGATTGTTGGTGCTTATCTTCGACTAGTTCGATTTGTCGCGGTTTGGGTGTCGATGTTTCTATTACCATTATGGTATTTATTTGCACAAAACCCAGAGCTTTTACCACCAGGTCTTGATTTCATTGGAATTAACGAACATGGCCATATCCCATTATTATTACAATTTATAATAGTGGAACTAGGTATTGATATGCTGAGGATGGCCGCTATTCATACTCCATCTTCATTAGCAACTGCTCTAGGGTTAGTTGCTGCCCTTATGATTGGTCAGGTTGCTGTCGAAGTTGGATTATTAACGTATGAAGTCGTCTTGTATTTATCGATTGCTGCAATTGGTACATTTGCAACTCCAAGTTATGAGCTTAGTTTAGCAAATCGTATGTTCCGAATGATTCTATTATTATTTACTGCATCGTTAGGGGTTATTGGATTTGTTGTTGGTATAGTGCTATGGATCATTTTACTGGCAAAAACGAAGTCATTTAATGTACCTTATTTGTATCCATTTATCCCATTTGACTATCGAGGCCTAAGAGATGTTTTATTTAGAGCGCCAATGCCTTTGAAAAATAGACGACCACGCTTTTTGCATCCTAATGATCCTGATCGATAAAGCAATTAATGTAGAATTGTCATTTAGATGACAATTCTTCAGACTGTAGACAAACTCGATAAAATCGAGTTTGCATACAGTCTTTTTTTATTTAAAATATTTATTAATAGATATTTTAGAGGTGATGGATAATGATGACAAGAAACAATAATACTGAAAGAGATCAGTTAGAAGTTATCGCAATTGACCAATTAGTACCACAAGATCATTTGGTGCGTAAAATTGAATCTGCTATTGATTTCTCCTTCATTTATCCATTGGTTGAAAAACTCTATTCAACACTAGGTCGTCCGAGTATTGATCCTGTTGTATTGATTAAAATGACATTTATTCAATATGTATTTGGTATTCGTTCTATGAGGCAAACCATTAAAGAAATTGAAACAAACGTGGCATATCGCTGGTTCTTGGGATTCGGTTTTTATACAGAAGTTCCTCATTTCTCTACCTTTGGTAAGAATTATGAGCGTCGTTTTAAAGAAACGGATCTATTTGAACAAATCTTTTATCGGATTCTAAAAGAGATTACAGATAAAGGTTTATTGAGCGCAGATCATGTATTTATTGATTCAACTCATGTTAAAGCTAGTGCTAATAAACGTAAATTTGAAAAGAAAACAGTGAGAAAAGAAACTCGAGCTTATGAAGCGAAACTTCAGGCTGAATTAAATCAAGACCGTATTGATAACGGAAAGAAGCCTTTTCCACCTGAAAAGTTTGAAAAGGAAGAGATAAAGGAAATTAAGGAAAGTACTACTGACCCTGAAAGTGGGTACTACGTAAAAGATGAAAGAACAAAACAGTTTGCTTATTCTTT